>JALORM010000057.1 GCA_025458985.1 Paracoccaceae bacterium
CGGCCGGGAAAGTCCATCCAGGCGAGCGCATAGGCCGCGAAGGCCGCGACCAGGATCGGGATGATGGTCGCCGGGATCGTCACCGTCAGGGTGTTGAAGAACGCCTTGGCCATGCCGTCCACGTTGCGCGGGTCGAGAAGGATGCTCTCGTAATTGTCCAGCGTGAACTCGGGCGGCGCGGTCGCGGTCGAGAAGATGCGCGGCAGCCGCTCGCCCGCGAAGCTGTCGGGGCCGGAGAGCACGTAGTGCCCTTCGGCGTTCAGCGTCAGCGTGTCGCCGTCGCCGAGGTCGGCCACCGCACCCGGCTCGAACTCGGTCGGGCGGTTGACGTTGGTTCCCCAGGCGCTGACGGTGGATTCTGCGGCCGGAAAGAGGTCGCCCTCGATCACGAAGCGGCCGTCCTGCTGGACCTCGTCGCCCGCGACCCGGATCGGGGCCAGCTGCGCCTCCTGCGTGCGGAACGACGACCACCAGCCCGACGACACGATCTGGTCGGAGGTGCGGAAGGACGACACGAAGAGACCCACAGTGGGGAACAGCCACAGCGCCACCAGCAGCGCGACCGAGATGTGCACCGCCCAGGTCAGACCGGATTTCTTGCCGACGATGTTGTCCATGCGACCGCCCTCCCCCTCAGCGCATCTCTTTGCGCGCGTTGTAGACGTTCCAGACCAGGATCGGCGTCACCAGAAGCATGATGACCATGGCCGCGGCCGAGCCGATGCCCCAGTCGTTGGCGCGGAACAGCTTGTCGTACATGTAGTTGGCGAGAACCTGCGTCTCCCACTGGCCGTTGGTCATGGCGAAGACGATGTCGAAGACCTTCAGCACCACGATGGTGATCGTGGTCCAGACCACGACGATCGTCGGCATGATCTGCGGGACCTTGATCTTGAAGAACACCTGGAACGGGTTCGCCCCGTCGACGATGGCGGCCTCGACCGTGTCCTCGGGCACGCCGCGCAGCGCGGCCGACAGGATCACCATGGCGAAGCCCGTCTGGATCCAGATCAGCACCACCATCAGGAAGAAGTTGTTCCAGAACGGGATCGTCAGCCAGGTCTGCGGCTCGCCGTAAGGCAGATCGGCGCCGAAGAGCGACACGACCGACCGCAGCGACAGGAAGATCAGGTAGATGGCCGCGGCGCCGACGAACAGCCGCAGCGGCAGCGTCCAGAACCCGGTCGGCTCGCCCGGCTTCAGCATCGGGCGTACGAACACCCAGGCGACCCAGGCGACGATCGCCGCGAAGGCCAGCAGGATCAGCGCCGGGACCAGCTTGAGGATCAGCACCGACCAGACGCCGCCCTCGAACTGGAGCCAGAGCGCGTTCAGCACCCCGATCTGCGCCTGGTCGGCGGCACGAGTATCGTAGATGAGCTTGAAGATCACAGAGGCGCCCACGAACGAGATCGCCATCGGCATGAAGATCAGGGACTTGGCGATGTTGCCCCACTTGATCCGGTCGGTCAGCTGCGCCGCAAGCAACCCGAAGGCCGTCGAGGCCGCGGGCACCACGATCAGCCAGAGCATGTTGTTGCGAAGCGCCTCCCAGAACTTCGGCTCGTCCAGCATGCGCGAATAGTTCTGCAGGCCCACGAATTCGGACCCGCCGCCGGGCAGGCGCTGGGTCAAGGACAGGCGCAGCGTCTCGACCACCGGATAGGCGAGGTAGAGCGCCAGCGCGAACAGCGCGGGAAACAGGAACAGCCAGGGCCGGACCATGTTGGCGCGGTTGATGTTGCGCCCCATGTCGCCGCCGCGGGCGGGAAAGATCACCCGGTCGAGCAGCTGGTTCGACAGGTAGTAATAGGCCACGCATCCGCCGACGCCGACGATGATGGTGACCAGGCCCTGCAATGCCGGGTTCATGTCCACGCTCCTCCCGTGTGCCGGGCCTTGGCGCCCGGTCGTCTTCTGCACGGGGCCGGCGAGGAATGCCTCGGGCCGGCCTGCGGTCCGGGGGCCGGCAGGCGGCCCCCGGATGTCATCCTAGCGTGAAGTCGCGCGGCGACGCACTACTTTGCCGCGTCCCACGAGGCCTGGATGTCGGCCGCAACATCGGCGGCAGCCTTGCCGCCGGCATAGTCGACCATCCCGGTCCAGAAGCTGCCCTGCCCGACCGCACCCGGCATCAGGTCCGAGGCGTCGAAGCGGAACGTGGTGGCGCCCAGGAGGATCTCGTTCATCTTGGCCAGCGTCGGGTCGCCGAACTTCGACGCGTCGACGCCCTTGTGCGGCGTCAGGAAGCCCTTCAGGCCCATCCAGATCTCGTGCGCCTCGGGCGTCTGGAGGAAGGCGATCAGGTCATGCGCCGCCTGGTTCTCGTTGGTGATCGCCCAGAGCGTGCCCGCCCCCAGAACCGGCTGGCCGAGGTCCTGCCCCTCGTAGGCGGGGAAGTAGAAGAAGTCGGCATCGACGCCCACTTCGGTCCCCTCGGGGAAGAAGGCCGGGATGAACGAGGCCTGGCGGTGCATGTAGCACTGCGGCGGCGACGAGAAGAGGCCCTTGGGGCTGTCGCGGAAGTCGGTCGTGGCCACCGCGCCGCTGCCGCCGGCGACGTAGTCCTCGTTCCGCGCGAAGGCGCCGAATTCCTCGATCGCGGCGACCACGCGCTCGTCAGTGAAGGGGATCTCGTTCGACACCCACTGGTCGTAGACCTCGGGCGGCTGGGTGCGCAGCATCATGTCCTCCACCCAGTCGGTTGCGGGCCAGCCCGTGGCGCCGCCCGACCCCAGCCCGATGCACCAGGGCGTGCCGCCGTCAGCGACGATCTGGTCGGTCAGGGCCTTCAGCTCCTCCATGGTGGTCGGAACCTCGTAGCCCGCGTCCTCGAAGTTCTCGGGCACGTACCAGACCAGCGACTTCACATCGACCTTGTAGAAGAAGCCGAACAGCTGGTCGTTGCCGGACTGGTCGGCATAGGTGCCGAGGTCGACCCACGACTGGCCGGCGGCGTAGTTCTCGCGCACCCAGTCGGCGGTGCCGTCCTTCAGCGGGGTCAGGAAGCCGCGCGCGGCAAGGCCCGCAGCAAGCCCGGGCTGCGGGAACACCGCCACGTTCGGGGCCGATCCGGCCTCGGCATCGATCACGATCTGCTGCTCGAAGCTGTCCGAGCCGACGTAGCGCACGTCGTGCCCCGAGGCCTCGGCGAAGGCGCGCAGCACCGTTTCGACGTTCTCCTGGTCGGGGCCGAGCCAGGGCCCGAACACGGTCAGCTGCTCGGCCGACGCGGTGCCCGCGCAGAGCGCGAGCGCGGCGGCGCCCGCTAGGTAATGACGGATCATCTTTTGCCTCCCATGTGGGCGGGGTCCCTGTCCCTCGCCTCCGATTTCGGCCCAAAGGCGCCACGGGTGCCCAAAGCGCTTTGGGTGTGCGGCACACTCGCCTAATGCGCGACTTACGTCAAGCGGCGTCTGCAGCCGGGATCACGCTGAGCAAGTGCCTGTTAGCACACGCAGCATCTTTCTGCATCTGAAACTTTTGACGCGGCCGCTTCCGCTGGCTACAGTCGAAAGCGGAACCAAAGCGGTTTGGAAGTGGCCACCCCATGCGACTCAAGGACTTGTCGGCCGAACTGGGGCTGTCGCCGACGACGGTCAGTCGCGCGCTGAACGGCTATCCCGACGTCAGCGAGGACACGCGGCTGCGCGTCGTCGAGGCCGCGCGCCGCCACAACTACCGCCCGGACGCCCGTGCGCGCGGCCTCGCGATGGGGCGCGCGCGGTCCATCGGCCACGTGATTCCCACCGCGACCCGGCACGAGATGGTGAACCCGGTCTTCGCCGACTTCATCGCGGGCGCGGGCGAAACCTACGCCCGTGCCGGCTACGACATGGTCCTGTCGGTTGTCGGCGACGACGACGAGGCGCGCCTGTACCGTGACCTCGCCGCGACGCGGAAGGTCGACGGCATCATCGTGCACGGCCCGCGGACCGCCGACCCGCGCGTGGCGCTTCTGCGCGAGCTGGGCCTGCCCTTCGTCGTGCACGGGCGGGTGTCGGAGGAGACCGGCCCCTATTCGTGGCTCGACGTCAACAACCGCCGCGCCTTCTACCGCGCGACCGAGTTCCTGCTGGACCTCGGCCATCGAAGGATCGCGCTTGTCAACGGACTGGAATACATGGACTTCGCGCTGCGCCGCCGGATGGGATACCTCGGCGCGCTGTCCGATCGCCAGATCGAGGCGGACCCCGCACTGATGTCGAGCGAGGAGATGACCGAACCCTACGGTTACCGCGCCGCCCGGCAGATGCTGGCGCTCGACCGGCGGCCGACCGCGTTCCTGACCGCGTCGCTCATCACGGCGCTGGGCGTGCGGCGTGCGGTCGAGGAGCGCGGGCTGGTGCTTGGCCGCGACGTGTCGATCGTGACCCACGACGACGAATTGTCGTACTTCTCCGCCCCCGATACGGTGCCGGTCTTCACCGCGACCCGCTCGTCGGTGCGCGAGGCTGGCCGGCTTGCCGCCGAGATGCTGCTCGACCTCGTCGAGGCGCCGGGCGGGCCGCCGCGCCACCGTCTGCTCGAAGCCGTTCTCACCGTGGGGCAGTCGACCGGCCCCGCCCCCGACAGGGACTGACCCGATGCTGCCCACCCGCAAGGACTTCCCCGAGGGCTTCCTCTTCGGGGCCGCCACCTCGGCCTACCAGATCGAGGGCCACGCCCGGGGCGGCGCCGGCCGCACCCACTGGGACGATTTCGCGGCCACGCCCGGCAACGTCGTGAACGCCGAGAACGGCGATCTCGCCTGCGACCACCTGACCCGGTGGGCGGGCGACCTCGACCTGCTGGCACAGGGCAACTTCGACGTCTACCGCTTCTCGACCTCCTGGGCGCGGGTGATCCCCGAGGGGCGGGGGGCGGTGAACGCCGCAGGCCTCGACTTCTACGACCGGCTGGTCGACGGGCTGCTGGCGCGGGGGCTCAAGCCCGCGCTCACGCTCTATCACTGGGAACTGCCCTCGCCGCTGGCCGATGCGGGCGGGTGGCGCAACCGCGACATCGCCGGCTGGTTCGCCGACTTCGCCGAGGTGATCGGCCGGCGCCTCGGCGACCGGCTCTGGTCGGCCGCGCCGATCAACGAGCCCTGGTGCGTGGCCTGGCTGTCGCACTTCCTGGGCCACCATGCGCCGGGCCTGCGCGACATCCGCGCCACCGCGCGGGCGATGCACCATGTCCTGCTGGCGCATGGGCGCGCGATCCAGGCGCTGCGGGGTGCCGGGGTCGGCAACCTCGGCGCGGTCTTCAACTTCGAACGCGCGCTTCCCGCCGACGACAGCCCCGAGGCCGCGCGCGCCGCGGCGACCTACGATGCCTACTACAACCGCTGGTTCCTGTCGGGCATCTTCCGCCGCGCCTACCCTGCCGAGGCGCTGGCCGGCCTCGAACCCCACCTGCCCGCGGGCTGGCAGGACGACTTCGACACCATCGCCCAGCCCTTGGACTGGTGCGGCGCCAACTACTACACCTGCAAGCGCATCGCCCCGGCCCCCGGCCCCTGGCCCGCGCTGGCCGAGGTCGAGGGGCCCCTTCCCAAGACCGACATGGGCTGGGAAATCCACCCCGAGGGTCTGTCGTTCTTCCTGCGCCGCATGCGCGACGACTATACCGGCGAGCTGCCGCTCTACGTCACCGAGAACGGAATGGCCGCGCCGGACGAGGGCGATCCCGGCAACCGCCCCGACGAGGACCGCATCGCCTATGTCGCCGCCCACCTCGCCGAGGTGCGCCGCGCCATCGCCGAGGGCGTGCCGGTGCGCGGCTACTTCTGCTGGTCGCTCTTGGACAACTACGAGTGGGCGCTGGGCTACGGCAAGCGCTTCGGGCTTGTCCATGTCGACTTCGCAACCTTGAAGCGCACCCCGAAAGCGTCCTATCACGCCTTCGCACGGGCGCTCGCCCGCTGAGGCCCCCGCCGGACCCCTGGAGCCGCCAATGCCCTTCGACCCTGACCGCTATGCGCTTGTCGCCGATACAGGCGGCACCAACACGCGCGTGGCGCTGGCCGAGGGCACGCGGCTGCTGCCCGAAACCGTGACACGCTATGCCAACGCCGGCCACGGCGGGCTTGGCGAGGTCATCGCGGCCTTCGTCGAAGCGCAGGGCGGGGTCGACTGCGCCGCCGCGGCAGTGGCGGTGGCCGGGCCGGTGCGCGACGGCGTGGGCCGGCTGACCAACCTCGACTGGGAGATCGACGAGGCCACCCTCGCCCGCGCGACCGGCGCCGAGATCGCGGCCGTGGTCAACGACCTCGAGGCGCAGGGCCACGCGCTGGGCCACCTCGGGCCCGCGGCCGTCAGCCCGCTGATCCCGGGTCCGGCCCCTGTTGCGGGGGCCGCGCGGCTGGTGATCGGCATCGGCACCGGCTTCAACGCGGCCCCGGTGCACGAGGGCGCCTTCGGCCGCCTCGTGGCGCCCGCCGAGGCCGGCCACGTGACCCTGCCGGTGCGCGACGAGACCGACCTGCGCCTCGCCCGGTACCTGGAACGCGAGCACGGCTTCGCCTCGGTCGAGGACGCGCTGTCGGGGCGCGGGCTCTGCCACCTCTACGCGTTTCTCGGCATCGAGGCCGGCGACCCACGCGAGGCCGGCTCGGCCGAGATCATGGCGGCGCTGGGCGCAGGCTCGGACCCTCGCGCCGAGGCCGCGGCGCGGCTTTTCGCGCGGCTTCTCGGCACCGTCGCGGGCGACCTTGCGCTGACCATGCTGCCCTTCGGCGGCATCTATCTGGCCGGCGGAATGGCCCGCGCGATGGCGCCGCATCTCGGGCGGCTCGGCTTCGCCGAGGCGTTCCGCGACAAGGGCCGCTTCGCCGGTTTCATGGAGGATTTCCCGGTCAGCGTGATCGAGGACGACTACGCCGCACTGCACGGCCTGGCGCATCATCTCGCCCGGCTTGCCGGCTGAGGCGTCGCGGCGGGGGCTGTCTGCCCCCCGCACCCCCCGACGGTATTTTCGACAAAAGGAAGAGGGGACGGGCGCTCCGGCGGGGCTTGCCAACGGCCGACGGGCTCGGCCAGTGTCGGCGGATGGGCGGTGCGGTCGATCTTCTGATCCGGGGCGGGACGGTGGTCACCGCGGACAGGTCGTATCCCGCCGACGTGGCCGTGACGGGCGGCCGCATCGCAGCGGTCGGCCCCCGCCTGCCCGGACCTGCGGTGCGCGAGATCGACGTGACCGGGCGGCTGGTAATCCCCGGCGGGGTCGACCCCCATGCGCATCTGGAGCAGCGCTCGGGCGCCGGCCTGATGAACGCCGACACCTTCGAGAGCGCGCACCGCGCCGCGCTGCTGGGGGGCACCACGACGGTCGTCTCGTTCGCGGCCCAGCCGCCCGGCACCCGGCCGCGCGAGGCGGTTGCCGACTATGCCGCCCGTGCCGCGCGCGGGGCGCTTGCCGACCACGCCTTTCACCTGATCGTGGCCGATCCGTCGCATCTGGCCCGGGACCTGCCCGCGCTGGCCGAGGCCGGACACCGGTCGCTCAAGCTCTTCACCACCTACCCGGCGGTCAGGCTCGACGACCGGCAGCTGATCGAGGTGATGGTGCTGGCGCGCCGCCACGGCGCGCTTTGCTGTATCCATGCCGAGACCGACGCGCTGCTGTCCTGGACCAGGGACGCACTTCTGGCGCGCGGCCTGACCCAGCCGCCGTTCCACGCCGTCGCCCATCCGCGCCTGGCCGAGATCGACGCAGTCGAGCGGATGATCCGCTTTGCCGAGTTCACCGGGGCGCGGATCATGCTGTTCCACATCTCGACCGCCGAGGCGGCCGAGGCCGTGCGCCGCGCCAAGGCACGCGGCCTGCCGGTCCATGCCGAGACCTGCCCGCACTACCTGCTGACCGGGCCGGAGGTGCTGGACCGGCCGGACGGCGCGAAGTGGATGTGCTCACCCCCCCAGCGGGACGCGGCGGACCGCGCGGCGCTGTGGGCGGCGCTGGAGGACGGCACGATCGACCTCGTCTCCTCGGACCACGCGCCCTACCGGATGGACGCAAGCGGCAAGCTCGCCCACGGCGCCGACGCCCCGTTCGACCGGATCGCCAACGGGATGCCGGGGCTGGAGCCGCGGATGGCGCTGGTCTGGGACGCGCTGGCCCGCCGGGGGCTGCCGCCCGAGCTGTTCGTGCGGCTGACCGCCGAGGCCCCGGCGCGGCTGCACGGCCTGCCCGGCAAGGGCCGGATCGAGGGTGGCGCCGACGCCGACCTTGTGATCTGGACCCCGGAGGCGACCCGCGCCTGGGGCGCCGACGACCTGCACGACAACGCCGGCTATAACCCGTGGGAGGGCCACACCACGAAAGGCGCGCCAGAGACGGTGATCCTCGGCGGCCGCGTCGCGGTCGAGGGCGGCCGGGTGCTCGCCGCCCCCGGGTCCGGCCGCTTCCTCCCCCGCCCGCCCTTCCCGCAGGGCACCCCGGCCGAGGAAGCCCGGATCGCGCTGGGAGAGACGCCATGACCGGGCGCCCCGGGGCCGCGAGCCTCGCCATCACCTTCCTCTACTACCGCGACCTGCCCGCCGCCTGCCGGTTCTACGAAGAGGTCCTCGGCCTGACGCTGGCGATCGACCAGGGCTGGTCGAGGATCTACCTGCCTGCGCGTGCCGGACGTCGACGCCTGGCGCAGATGGGTCGAGGGAAGGGTGGAGAACCTGTCGGAGATGTTCCAGAACGAGGCGCTTGGCATCCGCGCCTTCGTCTTCGACGACCCCGAAGGCTACCAGATCGAGATCCAGACCCCGACGCGGGCCGATGCCTGAGGATATCGCATGAAGGCCCTGCACATCCTGAACCCCAATTCCTCGGCGACCGTCACCGACGGCATCGCCGAGGCGGTGCGGCCGCTGGACGCAGCGGGCATCCCGATCCGCTGCCACAGCCTGCCCGAAGGCCCGCCCGGCATCGAGAGCCAGGCCGATGCCGACCGCGTGGTCGCGCCCCTGCTGGCGCTGGCCCGGCGGCTGGAGCCCGAGGCGGCGGGCTTCGTCGTCGCCTGCTTCGGCGACCCCGGCCTGCATGCGCTGCGCCACGAGACGGCGCTGCCGGTGACCGGCATCCAGGAGGCGGCGGTGCTGCACGCGCTGTCGCTGGGCCAGCGTTTCGGGGTGCTGTCGATCCTGGCCGCCTCGGTGCCGCGGCACCTGCGCAGCTTCGGCGCGATGGGCGTGCTGGACCGCCTCGCCGCCGACCTGCCGCTCAACCTCGGCGTGGCGGAACTGGCGGACGCAGGCCGCACACTGGCCCGCATGGAGGAAGTCGGCGCCGCCCTGCGCGACACCCACGGCGCCGACGTGCTGATCCTGGGCTGCGCCGGCATGGCGCGGCTCAGGCGCCCGCTTGAGGACCGCCTCGGCCTGCCGGTGGTCGAACCCTGCCAGGCGGGTGCGGCGCTGGCGCTGTCGCACATCCTACTCACCCAGTCGCACAAGGTCCTCCATGCTCGATGAAACCGCCGCCGGCGTCTTCACCATCGCCGTCACCCCCTTCCTGCCCGACGGGGCGCTGGACGGGGACAGCATCGACCGGATGACCGACTTCTACGTCGCGAAGGGTGCCACGGGGCTGACGCTTCTGGGCATCATGGGCGAGGCGGGAAAGCTGTCGCACGACGAAAGCCTGACGGTCGTCCGCCGGGTGCTGGCCCGCACCCGCCTGCCGGTGGTGGTCGGCGTCTCGGCCCCGGGCTTCGCGGCGATGCGGGCGCTGGCGCAGGATGCGATGGCGGCGGGTGCGGCGGGCGTCATGGTCGCGCCGCCCGCAAGCCTCAGGAACGACGACCAGATCGTCGGCTACTTCCAGGGAGTGGCCGAGACGCTGGGCGACATCCCCTTCGTCCTGCAGGACTTCCCCCTCGTCACCACCGTGACGATCCCGCCCAAGGTGATCCTGAAGGTGGTCGAGACCTGCCCCACCTGCGTGATGCTCAAGCACGAGGACTGGCCGGGGCTGGAGAAGATCGCCGCCCTGCGCCGCGCCTCGGAAGCAGGCGCCCGGCGCATCTCGATCCTCTGCGGCAACGGCGGCCAGTTCCTGCCCGAAGAGATGGACCGCGGCGCCGACGGCGCGATGACGGGCTTCGCCTTCCCCGAGATGATGGCCGAGGTCGTGCGCCTGTTCCGCGCGGGGCAGCGCGAGCGCATGCACGAGGTCTTCGCCGCCTACCTGCCGCTCGTGCGCTACGAAAGCCAGCCGGGGCTTGGCCTTGCGGTCAGGAAGCACGTTCTGTGGAAGCGCGGCGCCATCGCCCACCCGACGCTGCGCAAGCCCGGCGCGGGACTTACCCCGGCGGCAGTGGCCGAGGTCGAGGCCATCGTCGCGCGGCAGGAGCGGCGGCTTGCCCAGATCGGGGCCGAGACCGGCGCCTGAGGGCTTCTTTCGTTTTCAAGTCCTCTCCGGGGGTGTCGCGGGGGCAGAGGGGGCAGACTGCCCCCTGCCCCGCCAGCCACGATCCTTCTGGCGAAGGATCGGGCGCGAGGTTCCGACCGGCGCCCCCGGTTCTTCGCCAGAAGAACCGCGCTACGCCGCCGACAGCGCCTCGGCCAGCACGGCACGCACCGCATCCGGCGGCACGTCGTCGGCCACGAAGGCGTCGCCGATTCCGCGCGCCAGCACGAAGCGCAGCCGCCCGTCGACCACCTTCTTGTCCTGCGCCATCAGCGCAAGAAGCCCCTCGGGCCCCGGCAGGTCGCCAGGCACGTCCGACAGCCGCCGCTTCATCCCCATCGCCGCCAGATGCGCGGCGACCCGGCTCGGCGCTTCCTGCGCGCAGAGACCGAGGCGCGCGGACAGGTCGAAGGCCAGCTGGCAGCCGACCGCGACCGCCTCGCCGTGCAGCAGGCGGTCGGAATAGCCGGTCGCCGCCTCGAGCGCGTGGGCGAAGGTATGGCCGAGGTTCAGAAGCGCCCTCTCGCCCTCTTCGGTCTCGTCGCGCGCGACGATGCCGGCCTTCATCTCGACCGACCGGCGGAGCGCCTCGGTCCGCAGACCCGCATCGCCCGCCGCCAGTGCGGGGCCGTTCGCCTCGAGCCAGGCGAAGAACCCGGCGTCGCCGAGAAGGCCGTACTTCACGACCTCGCCGTAGCCGGCAAGGAAATCCCGCGGCGCCAGCGTGCCCAGCACGTCCACGTCGGCCAGGACCAGCGACGGCTGGTGGAAGGCGCCGATCAGGTTCTTGCCGAGGGGCGAGTTGATCCCGGTCTTGCCGCCAACCGAACTGTCGACCTGAGCCAGAAGCGTGGTCGGCACCTGCACGAAGCGCACGCCGCGCCGGAGGATCGCGGCGGCGAAGCCGGCCAGGTCGCCGATCACACCACCGCCCAGCGCCACCACCACGTCGCGCCGCTCGATCCGTTCGGCGATCAGCCACTCGACCGCCCGTTCGAGCCCTGCCCACCCCTTCGTCGCCTCGCCCGGCGCAAGCGCCAGGGCCGAGCACGCGATGCCCTGGGCGGCAAGCGCGGCCTCAAGCGGCGGCAGGTGCAGTCCGGCCACCCGCGCATCGGTCAGCACGGCCACCCGCGGCCGTCGCAGAAGCGGGGCGATCTCGGCCCCTGCCCGGCCGATCAGCCCGGTCCCGATCCGCACCTCGTAGGCGCGCGCGCCCAGTTCCACCCGCACGATCGCCGTCATCTCGCCCCCCGCTCCGCGCCCGGCTCCGGCGCAAGCACGTCGGGCCGCGCCGCCAGCGCCGCGATCACCCGGTCGGTCATCTCCTCGATGCTGAGCCCCGGCTCCGAGCGCACGGCGATGTCGGCCTCGGCATAGTGCGGCACCCGCACGCGGTACAGTTCGGCCAGCGTGGCGCGCGGGTCGGGCGTGCGCAGAAGCGGCCTTGTGTCCTTGTGGCGGACCCGCGACCACAGCAGGTCGAGATCCGCGTCGAGCCAGAGCGACAGCCCCTTCTCGGCGATGGCCTCGCGGTTCGCCGGACGCAGGAAGGCGCCCGCCCCGGTCGACAGCACGGCAGGCGGCCCCGACAGCAGGCGCGCGATCACCTGCGCCTCCTTGTCGCGAAAGAAGGCCTCGCCGTCGCGGGCGAAGATCTCGGCGATCGTGCGGTCGGCCGCGCGCTGGATCTCGTCGTCCGAATCCCGGAACTCGACGCCCAGCCTCCGCGCGAGCGCGCCGCCCACCGCCGACTTGCCGGACCCCGGCATCCCGACCATCACCACCGTCTTTCTCAACCGCCCGGTCACTCTGGCATCTTCCCGCCGACGTGCGTTACGAAGTCTTGAATGGCGTGAACTCCGCGGGAATGCCATATACAATCGTGCCGCGCCCGAGTCAGAGCCGGCGTGCCGACGGCAGTGCCGGCCGCAAGGCCGCGGTGCCCCGGCACGGCGACGGCACGGCGCGCCCGTGGCAGGGCGGGACATCGACGCGGCCGGGCCGACAGGGCCCGGCGGCAAGGAAACAGGCCCCGTCAGAGGGTCGGGCAGGACGCAGGGGACGCGATATGTGGCGGCTCATCAAGGCCTTGGTCGTGCTGATCCTGATCGGCATGGCCGCGTTGACGGGATATGCCTATCTCGGCGACTATGCGCCCCAGACGCGCGAGATCAGCCAACCGGTCACCCTTGATGTCGACTAGCGCCCGCAGCGCTGCCGTCCTTCTCCTTGCAGCCGCGCCGGCCTGGGCCGAGGCGCCGCTGTCGGCCATCGACTGGCTGTCGGATTCGATCACCGAGCCCGTGGTGACCGCCGCGCCGGCCCCCGCCGTGCCGGGCGCGACGGGCGGCACCCTGCCCGAACCCGTCACGACCCGGTCGCTCGACGCTCCCAGGGCCGACGCGGCCGGCCTTCTGCCGCCCTCCGTCACCGGCTTGCCGAAGGCGCTCTGGGGGCCCGGCGACAGTGGCGACATCGCCCGGATGATCCGTGCCGAGACGGTCGAGACGCTACCGGCGGGACAGGCGCTTCTGACCGCGATCCTGCTGGCCGAGGCGGACCCGCCCGCCTCGGGCGGAGAGGAGCCCACGCTTCTTCTGGCGCGCGTGGACAAGCTTCTCGACCTCGGGCTGGTCGAGGAGGCGAGCGCCCTTCTGGCGTTGGCCGGCACCGCCTCGCCCGAGCTGTTCCGCCGCGCCTTCGACGTCGCGCTTCTGCTCGGCTCGGAGGACAGCGCCTGCGACGCGATGCGCGCCCGCCCCGACGTCGCGCCGACCTTCCCCGCGCGCATCTTCTGCCTGGCGCGCGGAGGCGACTGGACCGCCGCGGCGCTGACGCTCGGCACGACGCGGGCGCTGGGACAGCTCGCCCCGGGCGAGGAGGAACTGCTTTCCCGCTTTCTCGACCCCGACCTCTACGAGGAGGACGGGGCGCTGGCGCCGCCGACCCGGCCGTCGCCGCTGGTGTTCCGGATGTTCGAGGCGGTGGGCGAGCCGCTTCCGACCGGGACCCTGCCGCGCGCCTTCGCCCATGCCGACCTGCGCCCGACCTCGGGCTGGAAGGCGCAGGTCGAGGCGGCCGAGCGTCTGGCGCGGACCGGTGCGATCGACCCCAACCGTCTGCTCGGGCTCTATACCGAACGCAGCCCCGCGGCCTCGGGCGGGGTCTGGGAACGGGTGCGCGCGGTCCAGGCGCTAGACGCCGCGCTGACGGCCGGCGACGCCGCGGCCGTTGCGGCCGCCTTGCCGCGCGCCTGGGACGAGATGCATCCCGTGGGCCTCTCGCCCGCGCTGTCGGCGATGACGGCGGATCGTCTGGCCCCGCTTGCGGCAGAGATCGAGGGGGGTGCGGGCACCATCGCCTTCCGCCTCGCGCTGCTTTCGCCCGAGTACGAGGCGGCCGCCGTGGCCCGCGCGCCGGCGGACCGCGAGGAGCGCCTTCTGGTCGCCATCGCCCGGGGCGAGACCCTGCCCCGCCCCGAAGGCAGCGTGGCGCTCGCGCTTGCCGGCCTTGGCAAGGGCGCATTGCCGCCGGCACGGGCTGCGGCGCTCATCGACCGAGGGCAGCTTGGCGAGGCGCTTCTCTTCGCGCTCGACGACCTTGCGGCGGGGCGTGCGGGCGATCCGCGCCGGCTGGCCGATGCGCTGGCCACCTTCCGCGCCGTGGGGCTGGAAGGCACCGCGCGGCGGGCGGCGCTGGAATACCTGATCCTGGCCGAACCGGCATGACCGCCCAGACGGCAGCGACCGCGACCGCGCGGCGCTGGATCGGCACGTTCCTCGAGGCGCAGTCGGCCGAGCGCGGCGCAGCGCGGAACACGCTTCTCGCCTATGGCCGCGACCTGACCGACTTCGACAGCTGGCTGGCCGCGCGCGGGCTGGGGCTGGACACCCTCACCCAGGACCAGATCGAGGACTACCTCTCGGACTGTCACGCGATGGGCCTGTCGCGCGCCACCCGCGCCCGGCGGCTGTCGGCGAT
>JALORM010000482.1 GCA_025458985.1 Paracoccaceae bacterium
CCGGCGACCTGGGACCGCCTGCGCGGCGACGCCGGCCTGCCGGTCGAGGATCACCCCCAGTACCGCTTCGTGCGGCTTCTGGACCTCTTGGGCCTGACCCCCGCCGATGTGCGGCCGTGGGATGACGGGGCCGCCCCCGCGCCCGCCCGCAACCGTCTGGTGTCGCTGGCGCTGCGCCCCGCGCCGGTCACCGACCAATGGCTGGACGAGGGGCCGGGGCTCGCCGACATCGCGGGGGCCACGGCGTCGATGACGCTGATCGAGGCGCCCGGCCCGCGGGAAGAGGCGCTGGCCATCGCGCTGACCCTTCGCCAGGCGGTGGAGGACGGGCGCACCGCCGCGCTCGTCACCCCCGACCGGGTGCTGACCCGCCGCGTCGCGGCGGCGCTCGACCGCTGGGGACCTGATCGCGCTGCTCAAGCACCCGCTGGCACATTCCGGCGCCGACCGCGGCCAGCACCTGCTGCACACGCGCGAGTGGGAGCTGCATCTGCGCCGCCGTGGCCCGCCCGCGCCGGGCGCGCCCGACCTTGCCGCCTGGGCGGGGGAAGATGCCGCGCGGGCAGGGTGGGCCGGCTGGGTCGCAGGCCTGCTGCCGGGCGAACCGGGCGGACCCGTGCCGCTGACTGACCGCGTGTCGCGGCACCTCGCGCTGGCCGAGGCCGCGGCCTCGGGCCCCGGGGGCGGCGACAGCGCGCTCTGGCAGGCCGAGGCCGGCGCCGAAGCCCGCCGGGCGATGGACGAGCTTGCCGTCGAGGCCGGCGCGGGCGGCACCCTCGACGCGGCCGAATACCTCGGGCTGCTCGGCACCCTCTTCGCCGGGCGCGAGGTGCGCGAGCCGGTGCGCGCGGACCCGCGGGTTATGATCTGGGGCACGCTCGAGGCCCGCGTGCAGGGGGCGGACCTGGTGATCCTGTCGGGCCTGAACGAAGGCACCTGGCCCGACGCGCCGCCGCCCGACCCCTGGATGAACCGCCGGATGCGGCAGGACGCGGGGCTTCTGCTTCCGGAACGGCGGATCGGCCTGTCGGCGCACGATTTCCAGCAGGCCATCGCCGCGCCCGAGGTCGTGCTGACCCGCGCCGCGCGCGACGGCGAGGCCGAGGCCGTACCCTCGCGCTGGCTGAACCGGCTGACGACTCTGCTGAAGGGGATCGCGCCGGGAGAGCTGGAGGCCATGCGCGAGCGCGGCGCCGCGCGGCTGGCGCAGGCCGCGGCTCTGGAACACCCCGGTCCCCCGGTGCCGCGCGCGCCGCGCCCCGCGCCGCGTCCGCCCGCCGCCGCGCGGCCGCGCCGGATCAGCGTGACCGAGGTGCAGGACCTGATCCGCGACCCCTACGCCGTCTATGCCCGGCGCGTGCTAGGCCTCGCGCCGCTCGATCCGCTGCACCGCCCGCCCGATGCTCGGCTGCGGGGATCGGCGCTCCACCGGGTGCTGGAGGTTTTCCTCACCCGCGACTGGGACAGCGTGGCGCCCGCCGACCGGGCTGCCGCCTTCCGCCGGACGGTCGCCGAGGTGCTGGCCGCCGAGGCGCCCTGGCCGGCGGCGCGGGCGGTCTGGGCCGCCCGGCTCGACCGGGTGGCCGACTGGTGGCTGGCAGGCGAAGCTGCGCGACAGGCCGGCGAGGTGGCGCGTTACGCCGAGGTGAAGGGCACGCTGGACGTGCCCGGCACGCCGGTCGTGCTGAGCGGCAAGGCCGACCGGATCGGCGTTCTGGCCGACGGCGGGGCGACGATCCACGACTACAAGACCGGCAACCCGCCCTCGGCGAAGCAGCAGAAGCACTTCGACCTGCAGCTGCCGCTGCTGGCGGCGATGGCCGAGGCGGGGGCCTTCGCGCCGCCCGGGGCGGCGCCCGTGGCGAAGGTCGGCTACATCGGCCTGGGCGCGACGCCCACGGTTGAGGAAACAGCGCCCGCCCCGGGCGAGGCGCAGGCGGCGCTGGCGGGGCTGTCGCGCCTGCTGACCGCGTTCGGCGACCCGGGGCAGGGCTACCTCTCGCGCCGGGCGGTTGACCGCGAACAGGGCGCCGAGGCCGCGCGCGACTACGACCACCTCGCCCGCTTCGGCGAGTGGGAGGCGACCGAGCCCGGCCGGGGGGAGGACGTCGGATGACGCTGCCGACCGCCTCGGGCGCCGCCGTCACCGCGGGCCATCTGCAGGCCCGCGCCGCCGATCCTGCCGCCTCGGTCTGGGTCGCGGCCAACGCCGGGTCGGGCAAGACCAAGGTGCTGACCGACCGGGTGGCGCGGCTGCTGCTGGGCGGGGTCGCGCCGGAACGCATCCTGTGCCTGACCTACACCAAGGCGGCGGCCTCCGAGATGCAGAACCGCCTGTTCCGCCGCCTGGGCGACTGGGCGATGCTGGACGACGCGCGGCTTCGGGCGGAACTGGGCACCCAGGCCCTGCGCGCCGCGCGGCGGCTGTTCGCGCGTGCGATAGACGCGCCGGGCGGGCTGAAGATCCAGACGATCCACGCCTTCTGCGCGGGCCTCCTGCGCCGCTTCCCGCTGGAGGCCGGCGTCCCCCCCGACTTCGAGGAAATCGACGACCGCGCCCGGCGCCTGATGATCGAGGAGATCGTCGATGCGATGGCCGAGGGGCCGGAGGCCGCCGCCGTGGCGGCGGTGGCGCGGCACCATACCGGCGACAGCCTCGCCGACCTTGCGGGAGAGGTCGCGGGAAGCCGCCGCCAGTTCGGCACCCGCCGGGACGCCGACGGCTGGCGCGCCGCCTTCGGCCTGCCGCCGGGCTACGACGCGGCGCGCCTGCTGGGCGAGGTGTTCGAGGGGCACGAGCGCGCCTATGTCGACGCCCTCCTGCCGCTGCTCGACCCTGCTTCGCGGAACGAGAAGGGCCCCCGCGCTGCGCTGTCGGCGGTAGGTCGGCTGGTCCCCCCGGGCGTCGAGGACATCGCGGCCTTCGAGGCCGCCTGCCTGACCGGCCCGAAGGCGAAC
>JALORM010000058.1 GCA_025458985.1 Paracoccaceae bacterium
GCCAGGTCGTGGCGGATCAGCTCCAGCGCCGCGGCATCGTCCTTCATCGTGTTGATGGCGATGTCGGCGTCGGCCCCGATGGGCCAGGCAAGGTCCCAGTGCGCGCCGTTCACGCGGGCCGAGATCGCGGCCTTGGCCAGCGACGGGGCAATCGACGCGGCAACCTCGGCCGGGGTCGTGCCGGCGGGGTAGCTGCGCGCATTGCCATCGGGGAAGGTCAGGGAAATCTGGGTCATGGCCCATGCTCCTCGTCGGTTCGGCGCCCACGGAACGCCCGGTTGCGGGTATGTGGGCCGTGACATGCGCCCGGCCCGCGGCGTTGTCAACGGGGCGGTGGGCGTGTTCCCGCGCGGCGGCGCCGGTGGGGCGGCGCTTCGGTTCACTCCCCCCCGGCGCCGCGCTATAGCAGGCGGGCAGCAGAGGGAGGGCGGATGCGACCCGAGCAGATCGAGACGGCCGAAGGGCGGCGCATCGCCTTCCACCGGACCGCAGGCGCGGCGCCGGGGGTGGTGTTCCTGGGCGGATTCCGGTCGGACATGGACGGCACCAAGGCCCTGCACCTGGAGGCCTGGGCCCGGGCGCAGGGCCGCGCGTTCCTGCGCTTCGACTATTCCGGGCACGGCCGGTCCTCGGGGCGGTTCGAGGACGGCTGCATCGGCGAGTGGACCGAGGACGCGCTGGCCGCGCTTGCGCTGACCGAGGGGCCGCAGGTGCTGGTCGGGTCGTCCATGGGCGGGTGGATCGCGCTTCTCATCGCGCGCGCGCATCCCGGCAAGGTCGCGGGCCTCGTCACCATCGCCGCCGCGCCCGACTTCACCGAAGACAGCATGTGGGCGGGCTTCGACGCCGCGCAGCGCCGCGCGCTGGAGACGGACGGCCGTATCGCGCTGCCGTCGCAGTATTCGGACGAGCCCTACGTCATCACCCGCCGCCTGATCGAGGACGGCCGGACGCGCCTTGTGCTGCGCAACCCTCTTTCCCTACCGTTCCCCGTGCGCTTCCTGCAGGGCACGGCGGATGCCGACGTGTCGCAGGATGTGGCACTCAGGCTTCTGGCCCACGCCGCGGGCGAAGACATGAGGCTGACGCTGGTCAAGGGCGCCGACCACCGGTTTTCGACGCCGGAATGCCTTGCGCTGATTGAACAGGCGGTTGCCGAGGTGATCGCGGCGGAGGCTTCCTGATGGTGCGCCCCCTCGGCAAGGCCCTGGGCCGTGTTCTTCTTGCGCTTGTCCTGCTGGCGGGCGCGCTGTGGCTTTTCGCCCCCGTCGAGCCCGTGGACCGCGACATCGCCTTCGACGAAGGCGCCCTGCCGCGCGACCTCGACCACTACCTGGCCGAAAGCGAGGCGCGGTTTCCCGACATCACGCCAGGGGTACAGAAGCGCATCCTCTGGGCGGGCGCACCCGGGGCACGGACCCAGATCGCGGTTGTGTACCTGCACGGGTTCTCGGCCACGTCCGAAGAAATCCGGCCGGTGCCCGACCGGGTGGCCGAGGTGCTGGGCGCAAACCTCTACTTCGCGCGGCTGGCCGGCCACGGCCGACCCGGCGCGGCGATGGCCGAAGCGACGGCGGGCGACTGGCTCGAGGATACCGCCGAGGCGCTGGCGATCGGACGGCGGATCGGGCGCGAGGTGCTGGTGATCGCCACCTCGACCGGCGGGACGCTCGCCGCCATCGCGGCAACCGATGCCAGCCTGATCGACGCCGTGAAGGGGATCGTCTTCGTGTCGCCGAACTTCCGGCTGCAGAACCCGGCCGCGCCGATCCTGACCATGCCCTTCGGGCGCCACTGGGGCCCCCTCGTCGCGGGCGCCGAGATCGGCTTCGAGCCGCTGAACGAGGCCCATGGCCGCTACTGGACAAGTCGCTACCCCTCCGTCGCGGCGTTTCCGATGGGCGCGCTGGTGCGCCATGCGCGGGGCCTCGACTATTCGGGCGTCACGACGCCGGCGCTCTTCGTCTATGCCGAGGCCGACAGCGTGGTCTCGGCGGCCGAGACGCGCCGTGTGGCGGCGCGCTGGGGCGGGATCGTCGAGGAACTGCCTGTCGAGCTGCCCGAAGGAGACGACCCCTATAACCATGTGCTTGCCGGCGACATCCTGTCGCCCGGCAGCACCGAGGCGACGGTGGACGCCATTCTCGGATGGGTGCTGGGCCTGTGACCCTGCCGCTCGTCCTTCTGCCCGCGATGATGTGCGACGGGCGTCTGTGGCGGGTGCAGGCCGAGGCGCTGGGGCACGCGCGCGCGGTGATGATCGCGCCGACGCATCTTGGCGCGAGCGTGGGCGAAGTGGCGGCACAGGTGCTTGACGCGGCGCCCCGCCGCTTTGCGCTTGCCGGGATCGGGCTTGGCGCGGTTGTGGCGATGGAAGTCCTGCGCCGGGCGCCCGAGCGGATCGGGCGGCTGGCGCTGATGTCGGCCGACGCGCTGTCGGAGCCGCCGCAGGTGGCGGCCGGCCGCGAGGACGGGATTGTCGCCGCGAAGGCGGGCCGGCTTCTGGACGTGGTGCGCGCCATGCCGGGATGGGCCGCTCTGGGCAGCGGGCCGCTGCGCAACGAGGCGCGCGCGCTCGTCGAGCGGATGGCGCAGGACCTTGGCCCCGAGGTCTTCGTGCGCCAGTCCCGCCTGATGCAGCGCCGCCCCGAACAGCAGCGCGCGCTGTCGCAGCTGAAGGTGCCGACGCTGATCCTTGCCGGGGCGCAGGATACCGCGCTTCCGGTCAAGCGGCACGAGTTCCTGGCCGAGCTGATCGGGACGGCCGAGCTGAAGGTGATCGGCGGGGCGGGCCACATGGCCCCGCTGGAGGCACCGGACGAGGTGACCGAAGCCCTTTCGGACTGGCTCACCCTGCCGCAGCGCTAGGACCTGGCGCACGAGGGCCGGGGGGAGTCCGCGCCCGCTACGCCTCGGAGTTCCGGATCCACCGGCCCACCCGTTCCAGCACCCCGCGCCGCCGCAGACCGCCGAGCACGGCCACGATGTCATCGGTGGCGCGCACGTACTCGGCCGTCGCCTCGTCGCGCGCAGGCCAGGGCAGGGATGCGTCCTGCATGTCCTGCCGCGCGCGTTCGGCCTCGGCAAGGCGGCGCATCGCGTGGAGCCAGGCATCGGCGGCCGTGGACTCGGGGCCCTTCCAGTCTCGGTGATGGACGAACTTCACGGTTCCTAAGCCTTTCACTTCTACACGCGATCCCGGGATATGGCACATAAGACGTAAGAATCTTGTTGCGTCAAGACAGCTATATCGCATATCTCTAAAGCCAATTTATCTTTCTCGACGCCTTCGCTTAGAGTGCGGAAGCCATGCTTCTGACACCCCAGCGATCCGACGAGATAAAGGCGCGCATCCAGGCCGCGGTGGAAGCCGCGCTGGAGCAGCAGGACGTCTCTGCGCGTCGGGCGTCGCTGGACGTGGTCGGTAACGACGGCCTCGTGCGCGACATCCGGGCCGGGCGGCTTCCGGGGGTAGATCGGCTTGAAGCCCTGTTCGAGTATCTTGGTCTCGAGTTCTACTTCGGCCCCCGCCGGAGGCCGCCCGAAACCGGCGCCGCGGCCGGCGCCTTTGCCGAGCCGGGTGCGGGGATGAGCGACCTCGACCGGCGCGAAGGACTGCGGGCGGGCTACCTGCCGATCCCCTGGCATCCGCAGTCGGGGCGCACGGCGGGGCAGGCTGTGCCGGTGGCCTTCGCCCGCAGCTGGCTGGAGGCCTCGGGGCTGGTGCCTGATTCGCTGGCCGCGGTACGACCCGACGCGGACCGCGATTCGGCAGACGCAGTGGCGCTGATCGACACGACGGCGCCGCGACGGGGCGGGCCGTCACGCTGGTGCTACCGGTCGGGAAGCGAGGTCAGGATCGGCGAGGTTCAGTTCGAGCCGAACGCGACGCTGATCCTCCCGGACGCGCCGGGGCGGCCCGCGCGGGTCCTGATCGGCGACGACCGCGCGCGCGTCGCGTTCCTGGGGCGCGTGGTCTGGTCGGGCGCCCGGGCGCCCGAGGCGGGGGACCTGCCGGGCGGCTGAGACTGCCCCCCGCACGGATGCGGCGCCGGCACGGCCGGGCGCGTGGACCGAGCGGTCACTGCGCCGGCCCCCTCGGGCCGGCACGATGTCGCACCCAGGCAGGGTCAGGAGGGCCCGAAGGCCCGTCGCTGGGGCGGGCAGCGTCAGGCTGCGGGCGCGGACTTGCCCTTGCCCCCGGCCTTCGGCTTCTTCGCCTCGGCCCCGCCGGACGATCCGGCCTCAAGCGCCGAGATGCGGGCCTTCAGCGCCTCGTTCTCTTCCCGGGCCTTCTGGGCCATCGCGCGGACGGCGTCGAATTCCTCGCGGGTGACGAAGTTGCGGTCGGCCATCCAGCGGTCGATCCAGCCCTTCATCGCGGTCTCGGCCTCGTCCTTGGCGCCCTGCGCCACGCCCATTGCATTGGTCATCAGCTGCGAGAGGTCGTCGAAGATCTTGTTGCGGGTCTGCATGGGGCTCTCCGTGGTCTGGCGCCAGATATGGTCTCCGGCGCCGGCCGGCACAAGGGCGGCCCGCCGGCCGCGGTTGACATCGCTGCGGGCCGGGGCGACAGATCGCGGCCATGCAGGCGGCCATCCCCTTCCCCGACATCTCGCCCGAGCTGTTCTCCTTCGCGATCGGCGGCTTCGAATTCGCGCTGCGCTGGTATGCCCTTGCCTACATCGCCGGGCTGGTGATCGGCTGGCGGCTGGTCGTGGCCCTGATGCGGCGGCCCGGGCTCTGGCCGGGCGACAGCGCCCCGATGACGCCGGCGCAGGTCGAAGAGCTGCTGACCGCGGTGATCCTGGGCGTCATCCTCGGCGGGCGCATCGGATACGTGCTGTTCTACAACCCGGGCTACTACCTGCAGCACCCGGTCGAGGCGCTCTACATCTGGCAGGGCGGCATGTCGTTCCACGGCGGCTTCCTGGGCGTGGTCGTGGCCGCGCTGATCTTTGCCCGCCGATACGCCGTGCCGCGCCTGCAGCTGGCCGATGCGCTCGCGGTCGCGACGCCCGTGGGGCTTCTGCTGGGCCGCACGGCGAACTTCGTCAATGCCGAGCTCTGGGGCCGGCCGACCGATGCGCCTTGGGGGGTGATCTTCCCGGGCACTGCGGCGCAGGACTGCGGCCCCGACTGGGCCGTGCCCTGCGCGCGGCACCCCTCGCAGCTCTACGAGGCGGGGCTCGAGGGGCTGGTGCTTGGCGTGATCCTCCTGGCGCTGGCCTTCGGCGGCGGGCTCAGGCGGCCGGGGCTGGCGACGGGCGTCTTCCTGGCCGGCTACGGGCTGGCACGCGGGTTCGTGGAGTTCTTCCGGGTGGCCGACGCGCAGTTCGTCGCGCCCGGCAACCCGCTTGGCCATGTCGTGAGGTTCACCGACACGGCAGGACTGTCGATGGGGCAGCTGCTGTCGCTGCCGATGCTGGCGGTGGGCCTGTGGCTGGCGATGCGCGCGCTTCGGCGGGCATGACGCCGCTCGGCCGGCTTCTGGCCCGCCGCATCGCCGCGACCGGCCCCATCGGCATCGCCGACTACATGGCCGAATGCCTGCTGCACCCGGCGCATGGCTACTACGCGACCCGCGATCCGCTGGGGGCGGCGGGCGACTTCACCACCGCGCCCGAGATCAGTCAGATGTTCGGCGAGTGCCTGGGCCTCTGCCTGGTGCAGGCCTGGATGGACCAGGGCGCGCCGTCGCCGGTGGTGCTGGCCGAGCTCGGCCCCGGGCGGGGGACGCTGATGGCCGACCTGCTGCGCGCGGCGCGCGTGGTGCCGGCGTTCGGCACCGCGGCCGGCGTGCATCTGGTCGAAGCCTCGCCCGTGCTGCGCGCCCGGCAGGCGCAGGCGCTGGCCGGGCATGACCCGGTCTGGCACGACACCATCGCGACGCTTCCCGAGGCGCCGCTGTTCCTGATCGCCAACGAGTTCTTCGACGCCCTGCCGATCCGCCAGTTCCAGCGGGACGCGGCGGGCTGGCGCGAGCGGCAGGTGGCGCTGGACGCGGAAGGCCGGCTGGCCTTCGCACTTTCGGCACCCACACCGCTGGCCGCTCTCGACCACCGGCTTGGCGATACCGCGCCTGGCGATGTGGTCGAGCTGTGTCCCGCCGCGCAGCCGGTCACGGCCGAGATCGGCCGCCGAATTGCGGCGCGCGGCGGGGCCGCCCTGATCGTCGACTACGGCGGCTGGCGGTCGCGGGGCGACACGCTCCAGGCGGTGCGCGGCCACGCCTTCGACGACCCTCTTGCCCACCCGGGCGAGGCGGACCTGACCGCGCATGTCGATTTCGAGGCACTGGCGCGGGCCGCGGCCCCGGCCGCGCACAGCGCGCTCGTCCCCCAGGGCGTTCTGCTCGACCGGCTGGGCATCGCGCATCGAGCAGAGCGGCTGGCCCGGACCCTGTCGGGTGGGGCGCTTGCTGCGCATCAGGCCGCGCTCCGCCGCTTGACCCACCCCGAGGAAATGGGGAGGGTCTTCCAGTCGCTTGCGCTGTTTCCTGCAGGCGGCCCTGTTCCGCCCGCCTACGCATGAGCCTCGAGATCCTGACCGTATCCGCCCTGTCGCCGATGACCCACGGGTTCTTCACCCGGCTGGGCGGGGCGTCTTCCGGCATCTTTGCAGGCCTGAACTGCGGCGCGGGCTCGTCCGACCTGGCCGAATGCGTCACCATCAACCGTGCCCGGGCCGCCGAGGCGCTGGGGGTTGAGCCCGGCGCGCTGGTCACGGTGCATCAGGTGCATTCGGCAGTCGCCGTCGAGGTGACAGGCCCGTTTGCCGGCGCCGCGCCGAAGGCCGACGGGTTGGTGACCGCAACGCCGGGGATC
This sequence comes from Paracoccaceae bacterium, assembly GCA_025458985.1. Classification (GTDB taxonomy): domain Bacteria; phylum Pseudomonadota; class Alphaproteobacteria; order Rhodobacterales; family Rhodobacteraceae; genus JALORM01. The sequence goes on from JALORM010000058.1 coordinate 6,828, forward strand.
GCGCTGGGCGTGCTGACCGCCGACTGCCAGCCCGTGCTGTTCGCCGATCCCGCAGCGCGGGTGGTCGGGGCCGCCCATGCCGGCTGGAAGGGCGCGCTTGCCGGCGTGCTGGAGGCGACGGTCGACGCGATGGAGCGGCTGGGTGCCGCACGCGCCCGCATCAGCGCGGTGATCGGCCCCACGATCAGCCAGCGCGCCTACGAGGTCGGACCCGAGTTCTTCGAGACCTTCGTGGCCGAGGATCCCGCCTCGGTCCGCTATTTCGCCGCCGGCACCGGTGACCGGATGCAGTTCGACCTTCCGGGCTACGGGCTTCACCGCCTGCGCGAAGCCGGCGTGGCCCATGCCGAGTGGACGCGCCACTGCACCTATTCGGACCCGGTCCACTTCTATTCCTACCGCCGCAGCGTCCACGAGGCCGAGGCCGATTACGGCCGGCTTCTGTCGGCGATTCGCCTCTGACAGGTCTTGCGGGGGCGAGATCGGGTCCGAAGTCGGGCCCCGCGCCTGCGACGACGCATCGCCGGGCGCCGGCTGCCCCGGCCCCGTCAAGGTTATGAAATCCTTAACATTTGCGCCGTCACCCCGGGAGGACACGGCAAAACTGACCCCACATTCAACCTTGAGGTGAGTCCTCTTGCCATTTTCACGCCACAATTGAGCGAGACGGTGGCGGCATCGTGGCAAGGGCCAGAAGGCCGGGCCGCAAGGCAGGGGAGTCGGACCCGATGAAGACCAATCGCCGCTGGATGCTGTGGTTCCTCGACGCAAGCCTCGCGGCCGTCGTCGCCCCGACCGGCCGCCGCCGCCCCGAAGGTCTCTGACCTCGGCTTCCCGCGGCCGCCTCAGGCGGTGCGGCGCAGCCGTTCCTCCAGCACCTCGAACGACACGCCCGGTTCGTCCTTGGCGCAGCGGATCACCAGCGACGTCTTGACGCTGGCCACGTGGTCGGCGCGCAGGAGGATCTCGGTCAGGAAGGTCTGGAAGGTCGACAGGTCCGGCGCGGCGCATTTCAGGATGAAGTCGATCTCGCCGTTCAGCATGTGGCACTCGCGGACAAGGGGCCACGAGCGGCACTTTGCCTCGAAGGCCGACAGCGCGGCCTCGGACTGCTGGTCGAGCCCGACCATCGCGAAGACCTGCACCTCGAAACCCAGCTCGCGCGGGTCGACATCGGCATGGTAGCCACGGATGAACCCAGCCTCTTCCAGCGTCCGCACCCGGCGCAGGCAGGGCGGGGCCGAGATGCCGACGCGGCGGGCAAGCTCGACGTTGGTCATCCGGCCATCGGCCTGAAGCTCGGCCAGGATCTTCCGGTCGATTTCGTCGAGTTTCGTCCCCGGCATGGAGCCCCCCAGCTGAAGTTTGCGAACCTTACGCGGTTGCGCAGTCACACGCAATAATATTGCAAGACTGCGCAATTTTCCAAGCACGCATCCCTGCCATGCAGGTCTTTCGCCGCCCCGCCGCGGGGGCTATATCCATGCCAGGACGACGGAGGGCAAGATGGGCGACACGCGGCACACCAGGCTTCTGATCATCGGCTCGGGTCCGGCAGGCTACACCGCCGGAGTCTACGCCGCACGCGCGATGCTCAACCCGCTCCTGATCCAGGGCATCCAGCCCGGCGGGCAGCTGACGACCACGACCGAGGTCGAGAACTGGCCGGGCGACACCCATGTGATGGGGCCCGACCTCATGGT
>JALORM010000483.1 GCA_025458985.1 Paracoccaceae bacterium
GCACGCTGAACCGCAAGGCCGCCTGACGCGCCCGGCGGCGTGCTCCGGGCGGCTGTCCGGCCGCCCGGATCGCCGCGTTGGCGCGCTGATGTCGCTTTCCGCGCGGAAGCGACGCAATCCTTTGGCCGTGCGCGGCCCGGCAGGCTATGCCGGAGCCCAAGGTTCGAAGGAGGCGGAGCCATGTCCGAAGTCATCGAGGGGCGGAGAGCGCGCGGCGCCGGGGCGCGGTCGGGCGGTGGCGCGGCCAGGCGGGCCGAAAGGACGGCAGTCCGGATCGAGGCGGCGCGCTTCATCGAGCGCAACATCCCGAACTTCGAGGTTCTGAACGCCGAGGCACTGGAGATCATCGAGGCCAACGCCGAGACGGTGCTGGAAGAGATCGGCGTCAACTTCGTCGAGAATCCGGGCGCGCTCGCCCTCTGGAGGGACGCCGGGGCCGACGTCCAGGGCGAGCGGGTCCGCATCCCGAAGGGGCTTGCCCGACAGCTCTGCCGGACGGCTCCCTCGTCCTACGTGCAGCACGCACGCAACCCCGACCGCAATGTCACGGTGGGGGGGCGCAACCTCGTCCTCGCGCCGGTCTACGGGCCGCCCTTCGTGCGCGACGCCGAAGGCGGGAGGCGCTATGCCACGATCGAGGATTTCCGCAACTTCGTGAAGCTCGGCTACATGTCGAAGTGGCTGCACCATTCGGGCGGCACGGTCTGCGAGCCGACCGACGTCGCGGTGAACAAGCGCCATCTGGACATGCTGCTGGCGCACCAATACCGTGATGACCTCGCTCATCAACATCAACTCGCCGCTGACGTTCGACGGCATCATGATGGGCGCGCTCGAGGTCTACGCGCGAGCCGGCCAGGCCGCCATCATCTCGCCCTTCATCGTGGGCGGCGCGATGGCGCCGGTGACGGTGGCGGGCACACTGACGCAGGTTCTGGCCGAGGTTCTGGCGGGGGTTGCCTATTCGCAGCTTGTGCGCGCCGGCGCGCCGGTGATCTTCGGCGCCTTCGTGACCTCGATCGACATGAACTCGGGCGCGCCCACCTTCGGCACGCCCGAGGCCGCGATGATCACCTACGGGGCGGGGCAGCTCGCGCGGCGGATGAACCTTCCCTACCGCTCGGCCGGGGCCTTCTGCGGCTCGAAGCTGCCGGACGCGCAGGCGGCCTACGAGACGGCGAACAGCCTGAACATGGGGCTGCTGTCCGGAGTGAACTTCATGCTCCATGCCTGCGGCTGGCTCGAAGGGGGGCTGGTCTCGTCCTACGAGAAGTTCGTGATGGATGCCGATCAGCTGGGAATCCTGCACCGGATCGCCGCGGGGGTGGACCTCAGCGCGAACGGCCAGGGGATGGACGCGATCCGCGAGGTGGGTCCCGGCGGCCATTACCTCGGCTGCGCCCATACCCAGGCCAACTTCAAGGAAGCCTTCTGGCGCACGGACCTTCTCGACTACAAGCCCTACGAGACCTGGGAGGAGGAGGGCGCGCGCGACACGGTCGCGCTGGCATCCGCCCGCGTCGCGCGGCTTCTGCGGGACTACGAGGCGCCGGCGCTCGACCCGGCTGTGTCCGAGGCGCTGCACGACTTCGTGGCGCGCCGCAAGGCCGGGATGCCCGACGCCTTCGTCTGACCTGCCCCGACCTCCGCCGGGTTCGGAGACCGGCCCGCCTCAGGCGGGCTGGTCGCGGCCGAGCAGGCGCAGTTCGGCAAGGATCGCGATCATCACATCGACATGGCGCGCCACGCTGTAGGTGGCGCGGCCGCACTTGCGCGCGCTGTCCAGATCCTCTTCCTCGCGCAGAAGCCGCTCGACCGCCTCGCGAGGGGCAGGGGCGGCCCCACTGAGCAGCCGGCGCAGGTCGCGGTTGCGGTTGTAGTCCTGAAGGCCGTGATGGGCGGCGCGGATCAGGATGCGCGGGCGTTTCAGGCGCGCGACAAGGTCCAGAAGGTCGGTCATGGCAGTCTCTCCCCAACGGTTCTTTGGGAAGCCTTCTAGCGCAACCCTAGCGGGTGTTGCGTCAACGCGATTCCATCGTTCGGAGGGTTACCGGAAGGTTTAGCCCTTCCGTCGAATTCTGCCTATCGCCGCGGCCGTTAAGGCGGAAGTAACCAACCTTTCGCAGAGTGGGGCCGCGTTCTTGGATGAATTGGCGACTAGGGAATCGTGATGCCCGCTGGCCTGTGCGTGGACGTCGAGCCGAATGCCTTCCCAGGCTGGCTGCCCGACGAAGCGCGCCGCTATCTCCTCCATACGGAGGCCGGCGTCACGATCCGGGCCCTGGCCCGCGGCGAGGGGTGTCACCCTTCGACCGTGTCCCGGCAGGTACGGCGCATGGAAGCGCGCCGCGAGGATCCTCTGATCGACGAGGCTCTCTCGCAGCTGGTGCCGACCGGTCAGGACAGGTCCGACCCCAGCCAGAGATGCCCCAACCCGGAGGACCCCATGAGCGCACATCCCCGCAACCTCAAGCCCGTCGCGCCGCCCGCGCCGGACGAGACCACCGTCGAGCGCGAGGCGCGCCGCATCCTGCGCCGGCTGTCCGAAGCCGGTTCGGTCCTGGTCGCGGCACCCGAGCTGCCCAAGGCGGTCGTGCTGCGCGAGATCCCTGGCGGCAAGTCGACCCGGACCGCCGTGGTCGAGCGCACGGTCGCGCAGGCCTTCGCGCTGAAGGACTGGATTGCGCGGACCTCTGCCTCGGGCCGCGTCGCGACCTACGAGATCACGGCCGC
>JALORM010000059.1 GCA_025458985.1 Paracoccaceae bacterium
TCCGGATCGAGGAGAAGGCCCTCCCTCTGAACATCGCGCGCGGCACCGGGCAGTATCCGCTTGCATTGTCACACTCCTGTTTGTTTGCTTCCGGAACTTCGAAGCTCGGGGAACACAACCCGCGATACACCTCTGGGAGGACACGTCGACATGATACAGCTCAAGACCCACCTGCTCGCGTTCGCCGCGGCAGCGACGATCGCACCCGCCGCGCAGGCGCAGACCGAAATCCAGTGGTGGCATGCCTTCACCGGCCGCCTGGGGGAACTGCTCGACGCCCAGGTAGCGGCGTTCAACGCCAGCCAGTCGGACTACAGGGTCGTGGCCAGCCACAAGGGCAACTATTCCGAGGCGCTCAACGCCGGCATCGCCGCGTTCCGCGCGGGCGAGCAGCCGCATCTCCTGCAGGTCTTCGAGGTCGGCACCGCCACCATGATGGCCGCCCGCTCGGCCATCGTGCCCGTCTACGAGGTGATGTCCGATTCGGGCCTTCCCTTCGACCCGCAGGCCTACATCCCGTCGGTCACGGGCTACTACACCGACACAGAAGGCAACATGCTGTCCTTCCCCTACAACGCCTCGACACCGGTCATGTACGTGAACCGCACGTTGCTGGAGCAGGCCGGGATCGACCCGGACGTGGACCTGTCAACGTGGGAGGCGGTCGGGCCGGTGCTTGACCAGCTGAAGGCGGCGGGCGTCGCCTGCCCGTTCACGACGGCCTGGCAGAGCTGGGTGCATCTGGAAAGCTTCTCGGCCTACCACGACGTGCCCTTCGCCACGCGCTCGAACGGGTTCGAGGGGACGGACGCCGAGCTGACCTTCAACGGCCCGCTCCAGATCGCGCATACCGACACGCTGGGGCAGTGGGCCAGGGACGGAAAGTTCATCTATGCCGGCCGCCGCAACGAATCCGGGGCGAACTTCCGCGCCGGCGAATGCGCGATCTTCACCGAAAGCTCGGCGGGCTATGCCGGCGTGAAGGCCGAGGCGCAGTTCGACTGGGATATTCGCCCGCTGCCCTACTGGCCCAGTGCCGAGGGCGCGCCGCAGAACACCATCATCGGGGGCGCGTCGCTCTGGGTGATGGCCGGGCACGAGCCCGAGGAGTACAAGGGCGTGGCGGCCTTCCTGGGCTATCTCTCGTCGCCCGAGGTGCAGGCGCAATGGCACCAGGACACCGGCTACCTGCCTGCCACCACGGCGGCGGCCGAACTGACCGCCTCGCAGGGCTTCTACGAAGCGAACCCCGGGACCGAGATCGCGGGAGAACAGATGACGGCCAAACCTCCGACCGCGAACTCCAAGGGGCTGCGGCTCGGCTCGTTCGATCAGATCCGCACGATCATCGACGAAGAGCTCGAGGGCGTCTGGTCCGGCGACAAGGACGCCACGACGGCGCTGAACTCGGCCGTTGAACGCGGCAACGAGCTTCTGCGCCGGTTCGAAGCAGCCAACCGCTAACGGACCTCCGGGGGGCGGCGCCGCCGTCCCCCGGACCGCCCCCCGGCAAGCCGCATGGAAAAGCGCGTCACCTTCAAGGGCATCTGGCTGCCGATCCTGCTGGTCGCGCCGCAGGTGGCGGTCACGGGCGTCTTCTTCTTCTTCCCCGCAGGGCAGGCGATCTGGCAGTCGCTGTTCATTCCCGATCCGTTCGGGCTGTCGATGCAATGGGTGGGTCTGGGGAACTTCGAATACCTTCTCGGCAACTCCTTCTACCGGGCAAGCTTCCTCACCACCGCGATCTTCTCGGTCTCGGTCACGGTCGTCTCGATGGCCATCGCGCTCTACCTCGCGGTTCTGGCCGACCGGCTGATCAAGGGCTCGGGCACCTACCGGACGCTGCTCATCTGGCCCTACGCCGTCGCGCCCGCGGTGGCCGGTGTCCTGTGGCTGTTCATGTTCAACACCCGCATCGGCGTGGTGACCTGGTACCTCGGCCAGCTCGGCTACGACTGGAACCATGTCCTGAACGAGGCCGAGGCGATGGGGCTCGTCGTGCTCGCCTCGAGCTGGGGGCGCATCAGCTACAATTTCCTGTTCTTCCTGGCGGGCCTTCAGGCGATTCCGCGCAGCGTGATCGAGGCCGCCGCCATCGACGGCGCCCGCTTCTGGACGCGCTTCCGCACCATCGTCTGGCCGCTTCTGTCGCCGGTGACGTTCTTCCTGCTGGTCGTCAACATCGTCTACGCGTTCTTCGAGACCTTCGGGGTGATCCACACGATCACCGGTGGCGGGCCGCAGCAGGCGACCACGATCCTCGTCTACAAGGTCTATGCCGACGGCTTCGTGGGCCAGGACCTCGGCTCCTCGGCCGCGCAGTCGGTGATCCTTCTGGTCGTCGTGGGCATCCTGACCGTCATCCAGTTCAAGTACATCGAGCGGAAGGTGCACTACTGATGGCCGGCATGGTCGAAAAGCGCGGCCTGTCGCACTGGCTGACCCATGCCGGGCTGATCCTCGGCGTCCTCGTGATCTTCTTTCCGATCTGGCTTGCCTTCGTCGCCTCGACCGTCTCGCAGCAGGACATCGTCCGTCCGCCGATGCCGCTTCTTCCCGGCGACCAGTTCTTCGAGAACTACCGCCGCGCGCTCGTGGCGGGGGTGAACGCGCCGGTGGCGTGGATGCTGTTCAACTCGATGGTCATGGCAATGGGGATCGCCATCGGCAAGATCGTGATCTCGCTCCTGTCGGCCTTCGCGATCGTCTACTTTCGCTTTCCCGGGCGGATGCTGTTCTTCTGGCTGATCTTCCTGACGCTGATGCTGCCGGTGGAAGTGCGGATCGTGCCGACCTACGAGGTGATCGCCGGCTTCGGAATGCTGAACAGCTACACGGGCCTCATCCTGCCGCTGATCGCGTCGGCCACGGCGACCTTCCTCTTCCGCCAGTTCTTCCTGACCATTCCCGACGAACTCGCCGAGGCCGCGCGGGTCGACGGCGCGGGGCCGATGCGCTTCTTCGTCGACATCCTCGTGCCGATGAGCCGGACGAACATTGCCGCGCTTTTCGTGATTTTGTTCATCTACGGCTGGAACCAGTACCTCTGGCCGCTTCTCATCACGACCGACCCGTCGATGAACACCATCGTGATGGGCATCAAGCAGATGTTCCCGTCGGGCGACGACCTTGCGGACTGGCCGGTGATCATGGCGACGTCGATCCTGGCGATGCTGCCCCCCGTCGTGGTGGTGATCGCCATGCAGAAGCTCTTCATCCGCGGCCTGGTAGACAGCGAGAAATAGGATCATGGCGACCGTCACGCTGACCGGCATCCACAAGAGCTACGGCAAGACCGAGGTCATCCACGGCATCGACATCGACATCGCCGACGGCGAACTCATCGTGATCGTCGGCCCGTCGGGCTGCGGGAAGTCGACACTGCTGCGGATGGTGGCGGGGCTCGAGACGATCACCAGCGGCGATCTTCTGATCGACGGCGCGCGCCTCAACGACGCCGAGCCGATGGACCGCAACATCGCGATGGTGTTCCAGAACTACGCGCTCTACCCGCACATGAGCGTGGCCGACAACATGGGCTATGCGCTGAAGATCGCCCGTCGGCCCAAGGGCGAAATCGCCGAACGCGTGCAGGCGGCGGCGAAGATGCTCCAGCTCGAACCCTATCTCGCGCGCAAGCCGCGCGAGCTGTCCGGCGGGCAGCGGCAGCGCGTGGCGATGGGCCGGGCCATCGTGCGCGACCCGGCGGTGTTCCTGTTCGACGAACCGCTGTCGAACCTCGATGCCAAGCTCAGGGTGCAGATGCGGCTGGAGATCAAGGCGCTCCAGCGCAAGCTCGGGGTCACCTCGCTCTACGTCACGCATGACCAGGTCGAGGCGATGACACTGGCCGACCGCATGATCGTGATGAATGCCGGGGTGGCCGAGCAGATCGGCACGCCGCTCGACGTCTACGAACGGCCCGCAACGGTCTTCGCGGCCCAGTTCATCGGCAGCCCCGCGATGAACGTGCTGCCCGCCCGGGCCGAGGGGCGCGTGGCGCGGCTGGCCAACGGCATCGGGATCGAGACCGGCACGGACGCGTCGGGCGACGTGCTTGTCGGAATGCGCCCCGAACACATGGAGCGCGACCCTGACGGCCCCATCGCGCTCGACATCCGGATGGCCGAGCCGCTGGGCGCCAACACCCTCCTCCACGGAAGCCTCGCCGGCATCGCGCAGGAGATCGTGGTAAGCCTTCCGGGCGTCCACCGCGAGGACGTGATGGCCGGCTCCGCCCGCTTCCGCATCGCGCCCGAGGCCTGCCACCTCTTCGACGCGGGGACAGGCCGCAGGCTCTGAGGGCAGCCTTCGCTACAGGGCAGGGTAGCTCGGCCGGAAGATTTCCTCGACCGGCGGGTGATGCAGCGTGCGCAGGGGGTACTTGGCGATCAGGCCGTCGAACTGCGCCTGCGCCCGGTCATGCCAGGCCGCAAGGTCGATCCCGGGAAGCTGGCGGTCCTGCATCACGACACGCCCGTTGATGATGGAGGTGCGGAAGTCACGGCCGGTGCCCGACAGCATCATCGTCTGGATCGGGTCGATCAGCTGGCCAAGGGCGAAATCCGACAGGTCGAACAGGGTCATGTCGGCCCTGGCCCCCGCAGCAAGGCGGCCGAGATCGGGACGGCCGAGGGCATCGGCGGCGTGGACCGTGGCCGCGTCGTAGAAATCGGCGGCCGAGCAGGCGGTGACGGACTTGTCCGCCACGCGGCAGAGGCTGATCCCGAGCCGCATGTTCTCGACCATGTCGGGGGGGAAGGTGTCGGTGCCAAGCCCGATGCGGACCCCCGCCGCCTTCAGGCGGGCGAAGCTTTCCATCGCGCCGCCGTAGCGCGACAGGACCAGCGGGCAGTGGATCAGCGTCGCGCCGGCATCCCGCAGCAGGCCCACGTCGTCCCCCTGTCGGGCGACCTGGCTGTGGCCGGTAACATAGACGCCATGCGGCAGCAGCGCCCGGGGGCCGAGAAAGCCCAGCGACGACAGCCATTCCAGCGGCGTCATGTCGTATCGGGCGACAATGGCGTCGAACTCGTCGAGGCTCTGGCAGCAGTGCAGGCGCACCGGCACACCCATGTCTGCGGAAGCCTGCGCCGAACGGCGGATCAGCTCCGGCGTGCAGTTCTCGATGCGGTCGGGGGCCAGCATGCCGCGGATCAGCCCGCCATGCGCGCCGTCGAAATCGCGGATGTAGCGTTCCGCATCGGCCAGACCCTTCAGGCCGCGCGCCTCGTCCCAGTGGGTGAAGAAGCTGCCGTCGGCGCGGACGACCTCGACCCCCGTCATGTAGCAGGGTCCGAGGTAGGCGCGGATGCCAAGCGCGGCGGCGCTTTCGGCCGAGCGGGCGAATTCGTCGTAGGTCTCGGCCCACCTGCGGTAGAACATCGAGGTGATCGGAAGCGCCGTGGTGATGCCGTTGCGGATGAGCTGGGCGAAGGCGTACTTCATCTTGAAGGTCTGCTCGTCGTCCGAATACATCTCGACCGGGCCGGCGGCGACGTAGTCCTCGGGCCAGGTCCGGCCCTTGGCCCAGTCGGGCTGGTTGTCGAACGCAAGCACGGTCGTGTCGAGATCGCCAAGCGCGTTGAGGTCAATGAACCCCGGGCCCAGCACGGCCCGCCCGCCGTCGATCTCGTGGTCCACCGGGCCCTCGTAGCCGCGCCCGACGAACAGGATCGTGTCGCCCCGGAAGACGACCTCCCCGTCGGTGAGGGTGCGGTGCGAGGTGCCGTCCCAGGCGATCACGTGGCTGGCGCGGACGCGGGTCGTGGTCATGGCGCGGGGCCTCCCCTGGCAAGATCGGGCCGCGCCCAGCGGTCCATGCCGACGGGCGTGGCAAGGGCGCGGTCGTACATCGCGCGGTAATGGGGCAGAAGCTCGTCTGCGGCCGAGGTGCAGCGCGCCATGTAGTCGGCGAACTCGGCCGCGCAGGCGCGCGCCTCGGCGAGAAGGGCGCCCTCGTCCACCCGCGTCAGCCGCCCGTCGCGGACGACGACCTCGCCGCCCACAAGGACCGTGCGGACCGAGGCGCCGGTTTCGCAGTAGACAAGCTGCCGCCGGATGTCGTTCAGCGGCGTGAAGGGCAGCGTCGAGAGGTCGAGAATCGCAAGGTCGGCCTGCCAGCCCGGGGCGATCCGCCCGGTCGGGACAGGCAGCCGCATCGCCCGGGCGCCGGCATGGGTCAGGCCGGCCAGAACCTCGCCGGGGGTGATCCAGCTGCGGAATTCCGGATCGGTCAGGTTGTGGACCAGCCCGGCCACCTTGCCCACCGTCCACAGGTTGATCCCGTCGTCGGTATTGGCCTCGTCATTGCCCAGGCAGACGTTGATGCCCGCTTGCCGCAGGGCGCGCCAGCGCATGATGCCGCTGCCGATCTTGAGGTTCGACACCGGGTTGTGCGCGACCGAGGCACCCGAGTCGGCGATGAGCCGGATGTCGTCGTCGTCGATCCAGATCGCGTGGATGACCAGCGCCTGTTCGGTCAGCACGCCCATGTCGTGGGCATAGCGCACCAGCGACTTGCCGAAGTTCTCCTGCCCGAGCACGCGTTGCAGCCGGGTTTCGAGGATGTGCATGTCGTAGGGCAGGTCCAGCTCCCGCGCGATGCGCCCCAGGGCGCGGAAGTAGTCGGGCGTCACCCGCTGCGGGGCCGAGCAGCTGACGGCGGCGCGCAGGCGTCCGCCGGCGCCGCCGTGCCAGCGGTCGATGTAGCGCTCGTAGTGGCCCAGAAGCTCGCCGTCCGACATCCGGCGCGCGGCCTCCATCCGCGCCCGCAGGTCGGGGGGCAGGATCTCGGCCAGGAACGGATACTTCGCCGTCTCGGCGACGTTCGGCTGGTCCAGCGTCACCGTGGCGCGCATGCCCGCGTCGGCGTAGGCCTGCAGCACGGCGTCGACCTCGGCCTCGGTGACGACCGGCACGAAGAAGCAGTCGTCGTGCACCGCCGTCACACCCTGCTTCAGCATCTCGATGATGCCGAGCATGGTGCGCACATAGGCGAAGCGCGGCGTCGCCACCCGGTCCATCAGGGGCGGCACCTCGTAGAGCATGAACAGCTCCAGCGGCCAGTTCTCCAGCGCGCCCTTCATGAAGTTGCCCGGGGAATGGAAATGGCCGTTGATCAGGCCCGGGATCACCAGCATCCCCTCGGCCTCGATCACCTCGGCGCCCGGGGGGGCGCCTTCGGCCGCGCCGGGGCCCACGGCCCGGATCAGCCCCCGGTCGATTACCACATCGGCGCGCGGGTGCAGGCGGTCGCTGTCGTCAAGCGTCAGGACCGTGGCGTTGCGGATGACGGTCGCCATCATGCCTCCTTCGTCGGGCGCACGAGGCGCAGCCGGGTGCGCGGGTCCAGGCTGTCGCGCAGGCTGTCGCCCAGCAGGTTGAACGCCATGACAAGGACCGTGATCGCCAGCCCCGGGATCGCGGCGATGTGCGGGGCATTGAAGATGAAGCTGCGCCCCTCGCTTGTCATGATGCCCCATTCGGCGGTCGGGGGCTGCACCCCGAGCCCCAGGAAAGACAGGCCCGCCGCGGTGATGACGACCGCGCCGATGATCGTGCAGGAATAGACGACCGAGGCCGCGACGACATTCGGCAGCATCTCGACGAACAGGATCCTGAGGTCGGGCGTCGCCATCGCGCGGGCGGCCTCGACATAGGCCTGGTCGCGTTCCAGGCAGGCGGCGGCATAGACGACGCGCGCGTTGTAGGGCACCAGCGTCACCACCAGCGCGATCATCATGTTGCCGATGCCCGGTCCCATCAGCGCGGCGAGCATGATCGCCAGCAGCGCCATCGGAAACGCGAAGAGCACGTCCATCAGCCGCATGATGACGGCGCCAAGGCGGCGGTACCAGGCGCCCAGCAGCCCCAGCGGGATCGAGATCGCCGCCCCGATCAGTACCGGCAGGATGCCGCACAGAAGCGTCAGCCGCGCACCGTGCAGAAGCCGCGAGAGGATGTCGCGCCCCTGGTGGTCCAGCCCCAGAGGATGGCCGGGCGTGCCGGGGGGCATCAGGCGCAGTTCGGGGTTGGCTGCGTTCGGCGGCCACGGCGCGATCCACGGCGCGAAGGTGGCGGCAAGCAGCATCAGCGCGATGACCCCCGCCGCGACGCGGGCGACCGGATCGCCCAGCACCCCGCGCCAGACGAAGTAGAGGTTCGACCGGCGCGGGGCGCGATCCCCCTTGCGGCGTGATGGCGGGGCGGTGACGGCCGTCCGGTCAGTCATTCCGGGGATCCAGCGCATGCACGGCGACATCGGCGACCAGGTTGCCCAGGACGAACACGGTCGCCACGACCAGCACGCAGCCCTGGATCATCGGGATGTCGCGCGCCAGGATCGCATCGTACAGCTGCAGGCCGACG
>JALORM010000060.1 GCA_025458985.1 Paracoccaceae bacterium
ACGAACGAGTTCGTGGCCGGCTGGAACGCCTGATGACCATGGCAGAGCCCCGTCCGCTGACCGCCAGCCCGGCCGCCGCCGAATTCGGAGGCACCGGGCGGCCGGTCTACGAGATCGCGAGACTGTCGAAGACTTATGCCCGGAACAGGCTGACTGCCCTGACCGACGTGAACCTGACGCTCTACAAGGGCGAGTTCGTGTCGGTCGTCGGCTCGTCGGGCTGCGGAAAGTCGACGCTTCTCAAGATCATGGCGGGGCTCTTGCCGCCCACCACCGGCCGCGTGGTCCTGGAAGGAAAGCCCGTGACCGGGCCGCGCGCCGACATCGGGATGATGTTCCAGCAGGCCACGCTCCTGCCGTGGAAGACGACCGTGGAAAACATCGTCCTGCCGGTCGAGATCCGCGAGGGCCGCGCCGCCGCGAAGGCCGCCGTGCCCCGCGCGCTGGAACTGCTGAAACTGGTGGGCCTCGGCGACTTCGCCCATGTCTACCCCGGCGAGCTGTCGGGCGGCATGGCGCAGCGCGCCTCGATCTGCCGGATGCTGATTGCCAACCCCGCCGTGCTGCTTCTTGACGAACCCTTCAGCGCGCTGGACGAACTGACGCGCGACTTCATGAACATGGAACTCCAGCGCATCTGCGCCGAACAGCGGTCCACCGCCTTCCTCGTCACCCATTCGCTGGCCGAGGCGGTGATCCTGTCGGACCGCATCCTGGTGATGAAGCCGCGTCCCGGCCGGATCGTCGAGGAAATCGTAATCGACCTGCCCCGGCCCCGCACGCTCGAGATGATCAACACGCCGCGCTTCGGCGAGATCGTCGCCCACATCCGCGACCTTCTGGGCAAGGAGGCCTTCCAATGACCGCCACGCCGGACACAAAGCAGGATACGGTCTGGGTCGAACACGTCGCGCTGATCGACCGCATCCCGCGCTGGGCGGCCATGCTGGCGTTGGCCGTCATCGTCATCGGCATCTGGGATCTCGCGACGGCCCGGATGGGATGGGTCTCGCCGATCATCCTGCCGAGCCCCGCCGAAACGCTGAACGAGCTGATCTTCGTGGGCCGCAACCTCGTGACCGGCGGCTACATGCTGGAGGCGCTCTGGACGACCACGCGCACAGTGTTCTGGGCCTTCCTCATCGCGGCGACCATCGGCTTCTCGCTGGGCGTGCTGGTGGGCGAGACCAAGTTCGGCGAGCGCGCGGTCATGCCCTACCTCGTGGCAATCGACACCATGCCCAAGGTGGCCTTCGCCCCGCTCTTCATCGCGTGGCTCGGGTTCGACATCGCCTCCAAGGTCGCCCTGGCCGCCTTCATCGCGACCTTCCCGATCATCGTCTCGACCGCCGCCGGCCTCTATGCCGCGTCCGAGAACGAACGGATGCTGTTCAAGTCGATGGGCGCAAGCCGCCTGCAGACGCTGTTCCGTCTGAAGCTGCCGACGGGGCTTCCCTATCTTTTCACGGGGCTGAAGATCGCCGCAGTCGGCGTCATGGCCGGCGCGATCACCGGCGAGTTCCTGGGCGGCGGCAAGGGCTTCGGCGCGCTGATCCGGGAATCGGCCAGCATGCTGGCCACGCCGCGCGTCTTCGCGCTGATCCTCTACCTCAGCCTGCTTGGCCTTGCGCTTTTCTTCGCGGTCGCCTGGGTGCAGAAACGCCTGGTCTTCTGGAACAAGTCCGATCTGCCGGGTGGGGTGGGGTGATGAATGCAACGGCCAAGATGCTGGGCGATACCCGGAACCTGTCAGAGCAGGCGCACGACCAGATCCGCCGCGACATCCTGAACGGCGAACTGTTCCCCGGCGACAAGCTCCAGATCGAGGCGATCTCCGAGCGCTACGGCATCGGCATCGTGCCGGTGCGCGAGGCGCTGAACCGGCTGTCGTCCGAAGGCCTTGTCGAGCGGAAAAGCCAGCGCGGCTTCTTCGTGGCCGGCATCTCCATGATCTCGCTCGAAGAGCTGGTGAAGACCCGCATCTGGCTCGAGACGCTGGCCCTGCGGGAATCGATCCGCAACGCGACCGAGGCGTGGGAAGAGCAGCTTGTGGTGGCCTATCACCGGCTTGCGCGCACCCAGCGCCGGCTGCCCGCCGAAGCGGGTCGCGAGCTGTCGCAGGAGTGGGAAGAGCGCCACAAGGAATTCCACCTGCTGCTTCTGGAACGGTGCGGGTCGGGGTGGCTTCTGGGGTTTTGCTCGACGATGATGGACCAGGCCGTGCGCTACCGCAGCCTGTCGATGAACGTCCACCCCAACGTCCAGCGCCGCGAAGGCGCCGCCGCCGAGCACGAGGCGTTGCTGAACGCGGCCATCGACCGCGATGCCGACCGGGCCTGCCGGCTTCTGGCCGATCATTACACCGCGACGCTCGAAGGGTTGCGCACCGTGATCGACAGCGATCCGGCCTGACCTGAGGGGGACGCGTGGGCGCATCCCCGGACGCGGTCACCTGAGCCCCAGAAACTTCGCGGCGATGGGCGCAAGCGTGATGACCAGCACCATGCGCAGAAGGTGATGGCCGACGACGAAGGTCAGGTCGGCACCGGCAAGGATCGCGATCACGACCATCTCGGCCTGCCCGCCGGGCAGGAAGGCGAGGAAGGCGTCAAGCTGCGGGGCAAGGCCGGAAAGGGCCACCATCTCGATGAACACCAGCGCGAGGCCTGCCAGAAGCACCGCGTAGACCAGCCCCGCGCCGACGTCGAGCCGCAGCTCGCGCCCGGTGATGCCGACATACTTCACCCCGACCGCGATCCCGATGAAGAGCTGCGCCGCCCAGATCATCTCGGCCGGGGGGCGATGGTCGATGACGCCGGTCAGCGACAGCGCCGCGGTCAGGATCATCGGCCCGAGGATCGAGGCTCCGAAGAGCCGGACCCGCTCGGCCGCCTTCCAACCCACCAGGCCGGCCGCCAGCATCAGGGTGATGTCCACCGGGTCCATGGCGCTGGCGGCCTGCCCGGGGGGGCGGGTCAGGTCCACCTGCCAGAGCCAGGTCATCAGCACCGGCGCGATGGTCACGATTGAAGCCCGCCGGGCATCGCCGCATACCAGGCCGTTGCGTGGTCGAAGCCGAAGACCCGGCGGAACAGCGGATAGCCCACCGCTCCGATCGCCACGACGTAGACCGGCACGAAGGCCAGCGATCCCGCCATGGCGGGCAGGCCTGCCACCATCTCGGGCGTGACCGAGGACCCGACCGCCACACCGAGGAACGTCCGCAGGTAGGTGCCGGCGGCCCCCATGTCGGACATGCGCGCGCCCATAAGGGCCGCGACCAGGCACGCCAGCATCGGGCCCAGCAGCAGCGGCAGCGGCAGGCCGAGCGCGAGGAACGCCGCCGCCCCGAGTCCCGCGATGCCGAGGGTCAGGGCGCGGCGGATCCAGAGGTCACGCAAGCTCGGCCTCGGCCAGCAGGTGCGCCCATTGCGCGCCATGCATGTCGCGGTCTTCCGCCGAGCCCTGCACCAGGGGGCGTGGGAAGCTGAACTTGACGACGTTCAGCTCGGCGATGTCGAACCGCTTCATCAGCTGGGCCGGCTGCCCGTAGAGCGCGGCGACCGCCCCGGTGTCGAGGGCGGCCGAAACCCGGGCGAACGTTGCCGCGTCGCCGCAGAAGACATCCACCGTCACCCAGAAGGGTCCGGCGTTCTTGGACCGGACCTTGACGACCAGATCAGCGAGCCGGGGCAAGGGCGGCCTCCGCACCCAGGGTCTCGACCTCGAGCCGGAAGGCCTCCATCGGGTCGTCGAGCCGCATGACGTGGTTCAGCGCGAATTCGTAGAGAGCGCCGCGGTCGGTTGTGGCTGGGGAATAGGGGAAGGCGAAGGTCGGAAGCTCTTCGTCGTCGGTCAGCGGGTAGTGCAGCACGAAGGGGTTGATGAGCTTGCCGATCTCGGCCGCCTGCGCCTGGCTGGCGGCGGTGACGATCCCCAGCACGCCCACCTCGACCGGGGCACCCGCGCGGTTCTCGAGCGTGCCCAGCGCCGAATCCACGCCGATCAGCCGGAAGTCCAGCCCGTAGGCATCGGGCCCAAGGCCCATGCGGCGGCGGATCGTTTCCTGCAGGTAGCCGGTCAGTCGCGCAACCCAGGCCCGTGCGTGGGCGACGTAGTGCGGGTCGCGCAACACGGCGAGGATGGTTGTCTGGTATCCCGCCACCCGCGCCCCTTCCAGCTTGACCGTGTAGGGGCCGGGGACCCAGCGGCTGCCCTCGACCCGGACGCGGCGACCATCGAGCGCCGTGTAGCGCGCGCCCCGCACGTCCAGGTGCCCGCCAGGTTCGTAGAGCAGAAAGGGATCGGAGTTCTCGTAGAGCATGTGGGCCGAGACCGAATGCGGCGTGCAGGCCGCCCCTTCGGCCAGAGGCTCGACCGTGAAGCCGGTCCGGTCGAAATCGATCAGGATCACGCCAGAGGTCGGGTTGGTGGAACACAGCGCCCCGCACTCGCCGATCTTGGCGCCATGCCAGCAGGCTCCGGGGTCCTCGCCGCGTTGCAGGGGCAGGGCGGCGATGATCGCGGTATCGGTCGTCCGCCCTGCGATGACGATGTCGGCGCCGGTCGCAAGCGCGGCCTGGATCTGTTCGGCCCCCGCAAGCGCCACGATGTTGGTCATGGCGGCAAGGCCCTCGGCCGAGACCTCCGGCGCGGGGGTCAGGGGTACCACGCGGCCCGCCGCGAGCGCCCGGGCGACACGCGCGGCGGGCTGCCCCGAATAGAGCCTCGCGATCTTCAGCCGCTCGCCCGTCTCGGCCGCGATCTCGGCGGTGATGTCCGCCATCCAGTCCACCGTCGCATCCGCGCCGCAGGTGCCTGCCGTGCCGATGACCAGCGGCACCCCGGCCGCGCGGCGGGCGGCCATGATCTCGGCCCATTCCGATTTCGTCGCGGCGCGGGCGTATTTCGACTGCCCCGCGCCCAGGCTGAACGGCCCGGAATCGGTCGATCCGCCGTCGATGGCGATGATGTCGGGCCTCATGGCAACCCCGCGCGCCAGGGCCGCGCGGTCGAAGCCCAGGCCAAGGACGCCGGAGGGGATCAGGACGCGGGTCGGCATGGCGGTCTTCCTTTCGGATGCCCGGCCCCGGAGGACCGGGCACGGGGGTCAGTCGCGGTCGTAGCTTTCGGTCGCGGGGATCGGCGGCTTCTTCAGGAACCGGCGCAGGAACATCGGCGCGACAAAGCCCAGAACCGCGGCGGTCCAGAGCCCGATCGAGATGCCCGAGCTGAAGAGGTAGGTCCAGTCCCCGTTCGACAGCACCATGGCGCGGCGCAGGTTGTCCTCCATCGCGTTGCCGAGGAGGATGCCGAGGATGATCGGCACCGTCGGGATGCCAAGCTTGCGGCAGATCCAGCCCAGGACCCCGAATGCCACCATCAGCAGCATGTCGAAGCTGGAGCCGGTCAGCGAGTAGATGCCGACGAAGGCCACCATCGTCACGCCCGGCAGCAGGACCCAGGACGGCACGCTGAGGATCCTCACGAAGACCTTTACCATCGGCACGTTCATGATCAGAAGCATGACGTTGGCGATCAGAAGCGCCGCGATCAGCGACCAGACCACGTCGGGCTTTTCGGTGAACAGCAGCGGGCCCGGCGTGATGTTCAGCGTGAGGAGAAGCGCCAGCAGGACCGCCGTGGTTCCCGACCCCGGCACCCCCAGCGTCAGCATCGGCACCAGCGCGCCGCCGGCGGCGGCGTTGTTGCCCGCCTCGGGCGCGGCCACGCCCTCGGGCGCGCCCTTGCCGAAGTTCGCCCGGTTCCGGCTGACCGACTTCTCGGCCATGTAGGCGAGGAACGACCCAAGCGAGGCCCCGGCCCCGGGCAGGATCCCGGCCAGAAAGCCGATGCCCGTGCCGCGGGCCATGGCGCCGTGGGTCCTGCCGAGGTCGCGCCAGGGAATGGTGATCCGGCCGAGCTTCACGCCGATGGCGCTGTCCTTTCCGTGGCTTTCGATGAAGTGGAAGACCTCGGACACCGCGAAGAGGCCGACGATGGCGACGAGGAAGTCGATCCCGTCCATCAGGTGCAGTTCGCCGAAGGTGAAGCGCGGCATGCCGGTGGTCTGGTCGAGCCCGATCATCGCGATCCCGAGGCCCAGCGCCGCGGCAAGCGCCGCCTTGGCCTGGTTGTTCGAGCCCACGCCGCCCAGCGTGCAGAAGGCCAGCATGTAGAGCGCGAAGTATTCGGCCGGGCCGAACTCGAAGGCGACGCGGCTCAGCAGGGGCGCCAGCAGCATCAGGCCGATGGTGGCCAGCAGCGCCCCGTAGAACGAGGCGACCCCGGAGATGACCAGCGCATCCCCAGCGCGGCCCTGCTTGGCCATGGGATAGCCGTCGAGCGTGGTCATCATCGCCGGCTCGTCGCCGGGGATGTTCAGCAGGATCGAGGATATCCGCCCGCCGTACATCGCCCCGTAGTAGACCGAGGTCAGCAGCACCAGCGCCGAGATCGCGTCCAGTCCCATCGAGAACGAGATCGGGATCAGCAGCGCCACCCCGTTGGACGGCCCGAGCCCGGGCAGCGCCCCGATGATCGTGCCGACGAAGCAGCCGACGAAGGCCAGCATCAGCGTCCAGGGCGAAAGCGCGATGGAAAACCCCAACGCGAGGTTCGACAGGATGTCCATGGGGCGTCTCTCCTAGAACCAGCCGCGGGGAAGGGCGACGAGGCCAAGGCCGAGAACGACCTTGAACAGGACGTAGAGGCCGACCCCCAGGCCAAGCCCAGCCAGCGCCGCCGGCACGGCGCGCGGGCTGATCATGTAGCTCAGCACCGCCGAGGCGATCACGGTCGGGATGATGAAGCCCATGGCGCGGATCGTCAGGGCATAGCCGATCAGCACCGCCAGGGCCGCGCCGATCTTCAGCAGCATCAGGGGTGCCGGCCAGTCGGCGTCGGGGTCGGGCTTCAGCACCATGACCAGCGAACACACGATGACCACAGCCGCCACCATGTAGGGAAACACCCGCGGCCCCACCGGGTCGGAGATGAACGAGGTCTGGATGTTCATGGCGCTGAGGACGTACCCCAGCGCCAGAACGATCATGACCGCGCCGAAGATGCGGTCGGCGGCCATCACTGGATGATCCCGATCTCGCGCGAGATCTCCTGGATCTCGGCGATGTTGTCGTTCACGAAGGTCTGGAAGTCGGCGCCGATCAGGGTGTAGGGCGACAGGCCGTTCTCGGTCATCACCTGTTTCCACTGGTCGCTGTCGGCCACCTTCTGCAGCGCGTCGGTCCAGCGGGCGAATTCCTCGTCCGAGATGCCCTTCGGGGCGTAAAGCCCGCGCCAGTTCATCGCGACGAGGTCTACGCCCTGCTCCTTCGCGGTCGGGATGTCCTCGAAGCCGGACACCCGTTCGTCCGACAGCACCGCCAGCGCCCGCACGTCGCCCGAGCGGATGAACCCCTGGATTTCCGAGATGTCGCCGGTCATCGCCTGGGTGAAGCCGCCCACGGTCTGGGTGATCGCATCGGCACCGCCGTCAAGGCCGATGTACTTGATCGCGCGGGCGTCCTCGAACCCGGCGCGGTCCATCAGCATCAGGACCTTGAGATGGTCGAAGCCGCCCACCGCCGACCCGCCGGCAAACGACACCGCCGAAGGGTCGGCCTTCACCGCCTCGATCAGATCCGACAGCGTCTGGAACGGGCTGTCCTTGCCCACGACGATCACGCCCGGATCGCCGGCGATGGTGCCGACCCAGCGCACCTGGTCGGCCGTCATGCCGGCGAAGGCGTTCTGCGCGAGGCGCGTGGTCGTGGCCGACGAGGCCGCGACGATCAGCTCGGGGTCGGCGTCGCGTTCGGACACGACATGGGTATAGGCCACCCCGCCGCCTGCGCCGGCCATGTTCGTCACCTGGACCAGGTTCGATTCAAGCCCGATCTCCTGCAGGATGCGGCCGATCTGGCGGCAGGTGAAGTCCCAGCCGCCCCCGGGATTGGCCGGCGCGATGCATTCGGCCGCCGTGGCCGACGTGGCACCCACCAGCGTCATCAGCACTCCGGCGCGCAGCGCCGCAGCGAAGGTCTTCGTCATCGGTCGTTCCTCCCAAGTGGTCCAATGGCCGGGCCGCACCCCTCCCGGATGCCGATCCCTTGCGCCGGGCACGATTCGGGGGAAAGCTGACAGGAACCTGTCACGGGCCCGGGCGGCCCGGACCGGAAGAAGGGCGGGTCCGCCGCCCGAGGGGAGGATTTGGCATGCGGTTCCTCCTGGTCGAGGACACGCCCGAGCTTGCGCGCTCCGTGCGGGACCTCTTGGTGCTCGACGGACACGGCGTCGATCACGCGGCATCGCTGGCCGAGGCCGAGGATTGCCTGGCCGCGGCAGGTTACGACCTGATCCTGCTGGACATCGGGCTGCCTGACGGCGACGGCCGGGCATTCCTCGCGCGGCAGCGCCGGCAAGGCCGGGATGTGCCCGTGATCATGATGACGGCCCGATCGGCCGTGGCCGACAGGGTCGATGCGCTCGACGGCGGCGCGGACGACTACGTGACCAAGCCCTTCGAGATGTCCGAGCTCGAGGCGCGCATCCGCGCCGTGCTGCGGCGCCGCGGCGGGGCGGCCCAGACGCTGCGCCACTTCGCAGGCGTGGCCTTCGATCCCCTTGCCGCGACCGTGACCGTCGCGGGTGAAACGCGCGCGCTGCGATCGCGCGAGCTTCGCCTGTTCGAGATCCTGCTGGCCGCGCCCGGCCGAATCCATTCCAAGGAACACCTCTGCGACCGGCTGTTCAGCTATGCCGAGTCGGTCACCGACAACGCCATCGAGGTCTATGTCGGGCGCCTGCGCCGCAAGCTTGCCGGCAGCGCGGCGCGGATCGAGACGGTGCGCGGTCTCGGCTACCGGCTGACGGCGGCGTGATGGCGCTCGCCCGGGCCCCCTCGCTCAGGCGCAGGCTGATCCTGCAGCTTCTGGCAGGCGCGGCGGTCATGGCGCTGGTGCTGTACTTCGCCGTCCGCACAGCCGCGGACCGGGCAACCGAAGCCTCGCAGGACGCGATCCTGACGGCCGCTGCCGCGTCGGTCGCCGACGGCTTGCGCGGGACGGAAGACGGGGTCGAGATCGACCTCAACCGCGCGACCTTCTCGATGGTTGCCGCCGCCGGGCAGGACCGGCTTTTCTGGCGGGTCGAGGTGGCGGGGCAGACGCTGACCGGCTACGACGACCTTCCCCTGCCTGCTGCCCTGCCCGGAGGGGCCGAGCCCGTGGTCTACAACGCGCTCTACCGCGATGCCGACCTGCGGCTTGCGGCCGTGGCCCGCAGCGTGCTGGACCGCGACCGCCTGCAGCCGGCGCTGATTGTCCTGGGCCAGACCCGTTTCGGGCAGGAAGCCATTGCCGGTCGGCTCGCCAACGGCGCGGCGCTGGCGGGGCTTGCCTTCTTCGCGCTGGCCGTGCCGATGGCGCTGGTCTTCACGAATTCGGTTCTCGCCCCCGTGCGCCGTCTGGCCGAGGCGGTGTCGCGCCGCGGACCGGCCGACCTGCGCGGGGTCGATCACCCCACACCGCAGGAACTCGCGCCGTTCCGCGACGCGCTCAACTCGTTCATCGGGCGCCTGCGCACGACGCTGTCCCAGACCGAGACGTTCATTGCCGAGGCCGCGCACCACATCCGCACGCCGCTGTCGACCGTGCGGACCGAAGCCGAGATCGCGCTGCGCCGGGCCGAGAGCGAGGAGACCCGCGCCCGCCTTCGTTCCGTCATCAGGGCGGTGGACGAAAGCGCGCGCTCGGCGGGGCAGCTTCTGGACCACGCGATGGTCGCCTACCGGTCGAACCGGATGGACGTGGCGGACATCGATCTTGGCGTGGTGCTGGACGGTCTGGCGCGGAGCTTCGCGCCCACGGCCGAGCTGCGCGACATCGCGCTGACCGTCGATCCCGGCCCGGGCGGGGTCCGCGTCAGGGGCGACCGGGTTCTGGTAGAAAGCGCGCTGCGCAACCTGATCGACAACGCGCTGAAATATTCCGCGCCCGAAGGCTCGGTGCACCTGTCGCTCGCCAACGGCGACGGCCGCGCCCGGGTCGCGGTACGCGACACCGGCCGCGGCCTTGCAGGCGCCGATGCCGCGACCCTCGCGGCGCGTTTCCGCCGCGGCCCGAACGCCGGCGACGTCGTCGGTTCGGGGCTGGGGCTGACCATCGTGGCCGAGGTCGCCCGCGCGATGGGGGGCGACTTCGCCCTGGAACCGGTCTCGGGAGGCGGCACGCTGGCCACGCTGTCGCTGCCGTCATGCTGAGGGTGGCCGTTCTTGCCCTGGTCGCGCTTGCCGTCCCGGCACTGGGCTTCGAGATCGAGGACGAACGCCTGTTCGCCGGCCGCGCCCCCGCAGCCGAGATGCGCGTCCTGTCCACCACCGACAGCGACATTGCGGCGCCGCTGATCGAGGCCTTCCTCCTGACCCGTCCCGACCTGTCGGTGCGCTACGTCATGGCGTCGTCGCGCGAGGTCCATGCCGCCGTCGCCGAGGAGGGCGCACCCTTCGATCTGGTCATCTCTTCGGCGATGGACCTGCAGATGAAGCTTGCCAACGACGGGCTTGCCCGTCCGCACGCCTCGGAGGCCGCGGCGGCGCTGCCGGACTGGGCGCGCTGGCGAGACCTGCTGTTCGGGTTCGCTCTGGAACCCGTGGTGACGGTCGTGTCCCTGAAGGGGCTGGAAGGCCTGCCCATTCCGCAGACCCGGCGCGACCTCATCGCGCTGTTGCGCGAGAACCCCGACCGCTTCACAGGCCGCATCGCCACCTACGATCCGCATGTCTCGGGCGCGGGCTACCTCTTCGCCGCCGAGGACGCGCGCCAGACCGATGCCTTCTGGCGGCTGGCCGAGGTCATGGGGCGGCTCGACGCGCGGCTCTACTGCTGTTCGGTCGACATGATCGAAGACCTTGCGGCGGGCGAGATCTTCATCGCCTACAACGTCGTCGGCAGCTATGCCGCGACCCGTGCGCCCGGCATTCCCGACGCCGGCGTGATCGAGTTGCAGGACTTCACCCTGGCGCTGCTGCGCACGGCTCTGATCCCGACCAACGCGCCGCGCCCCGAGCTTGGCGCGGCGCTGCTCGACTACATGCTGAGCCCGCCGGGTCAGGCCCTGGCCAAGGGCCCGACGACCTTTCCCACGCTGGGGCTGGGCGCGATCGAGCTGTCGGCCCATATCCGCCCGATCCGGCTGGACCCCGGGCTGCT
>JALORM010000484.1 GCA_025458985.1 Paracoccaceae bacterium
AGCTGAGGCGGGCGGCCCGCGGCGCGTGCATGGGGTGGAAGACCTGGCCCGGTCTCGCCCCCGCTCACGCCGGGTCGCGCCGGCAGCCGGCCCGGTGAGACGGGACCGGTCAAGATGCCGACCGAGGCGCCGCTGCGGGCGGGCAGCACGGCTTGCGCGCCGGTTCCCGATCCCGGGGCCAAGGCAGGCGCCGGACCCGGCGCCGGTGCCGGACGGCCCATCGCCTCCTGCCTGGATGATCCGCAGGCATGCCGCGATCCCGGGGGCACGGCTGGTAGGCCCGGCAGGACTCGAACCTGCAACCAAAGCGTTATGAGCGCTCTGCTCTGACCATTGAGCTACGGGCCCAACCGGCCCAACCGGGTCCGGCTTAGGCGCCGAGGCCGGACCGGTCAAGCCCTGCGGCGGCACCGGCGCGCCCCGACCCCATCCCCGCAGTGGACGCGCGCGGCCGGGGCTGCTAGAGGCCGCCTCGGAACCGGCAGCGAGGGGCGCCATGACGGATCGGGGCAGGAACGGGCTGAGCTACGCCGAGGCCGGCGTGGACATCGATGCCGGCAATGCGCTTGTCGAGCGGATCAAGCCCGCCGCCGCCGCCACCGCCCGGCCCGGCACCATGGCGGGACTTGGCGGTTTCGGCGCGCTCTTCGACCTCAAGGCCGCGGGCTATGTCGATCCGGTGCTGGTCGCGGCGACCGACGGGGTTGGGACCAAGCTGCGCATCGCCATCGACACCGGCCTCGTCTCGACCATCGGGATCGACCTCGTCGCGATGTGCGTCAACGACCTCGTCTGCCAGGGGGCGGAGCCGCTGTTCTTCCTGGACTACTTCGCCACCGGCAAGCTGGACGTGGGCCTTGCCGCCGCGGTGATCGAGGGCATCGCCGCGGCCTGCGAAGAGGCGGGCTGCGCCCTGGTGGGCGGCGAGACGGCCGAGATGCCGGGGATGTACCACGGCCAGGACTTCGACCTGGCCGGCTTCGCGGTCGGCGCGATGGAACGCGGCGCCATGCTGCCGCAGGGCGTGGCCGAGGGCGACATCCTGATCGGGCTCGGGTCGAACGGCGTCCATTCGAACGGCTATTCGCTGGTCCGCCGGATCGTCGAGCGCACGGGTCTGGCCTGGACTGACGCCGCCCCCTTCGCGGCCGACATCACCCTGGGCGAAGCGCTGCTGGCGCCGACGCGTCTCTACGTCCGCCCGGTGCTCGATGCGGCGCGCGCGGGCGGGCTGCACGCGGCGGCCCACATCACCGGCGGCGGGATCACCGAGAACCTGCCGCGCGTCCTGCCCGAAGGACTGGGCGCGGCGATCGACCTTGGTGCCTGGACCCTGCCGCGCGTGTTCCGCTGGCTGGCCGACGAAGGCGGCATCGCCGAGGCCGAGATGCTCAAGACCTTCAACTGCGGGGTGGGGATGATCCTGGCCGTCGCCCCCGACCGGGCCGAGGCGCTGGCCCGCCAGCTGGCCGAGGCGGGCGAGCGGGTGCTGGCGCTGGGCCGCGTGGCCGAAGGGCAGGGGGTCGCCTACTACGGCGCGCTGGCGTGAGCCGCGTCGCCATCCTGATCTCGGGCGGCGGCTCGAACATGGAGGCGCTGGTCCGCGACATGACGGGCGACCACCCTGCGCGCCCTGTTCTCGTGGTGTCGAACGTGCCCGGGGCGGGCGGGCTCGCAAGGGCCGCCGCACGCGGCATCCCGGCGGCCACGGTCGACCACCGCGCCTTTCCCTCGCGTGAGGCGTTCGAGGCAGCGCTGTCGGCCGAACTGGACCGTGCCGCGCCCGACCTGATCTGCCTCGCGGGCTTCATGCGCGTGCTGACGCCGGGCTTCGTCACCCGCTGGGCGGGGAAGATCCTGAACATCCACCCCTCGCTTCTGCCGAAGTATCCCGGCCTTCACACCCATGCCCGGGCGCTGGAGGCCGGCGATGCCGAGGCCGGATGCACCGTGCACGAGGTCACGGCCGACCTCGACGCCGGTCCGATCCTCGGGCAGGCGCGGGTGCCGGTCCTGCCCGGCGACACGCCCGAGGCGCTCGCCGCCCGGGTGCTGGTGGCCGAGCACCGGCTTTATCCCGCGGTGCTGCGCCGCGTCGCCGACGGCGACCGGACGCCGCTTCTGCTGCCCTGACGGGGCGGCAACGGCCCGCCCGGGTCGCCACGGGCCTTTCCAAGGGGCGCCGCTTTGCCTAAGACGGGTCCAACGACAGTACAGGCACCGCATGCGTACGATCACCGAAACCGACGACCTCGCCGCCTTCTGCGAGGCCGCCAAGGCCGCCCCCTACGTCACGCTCGACACCGAGTTCCTGCGCGAACGCACCTACTGGGCGAAGCTGTGCCTCGTCTGGCGCACGAAGGCACCGTCAAGGTGCTGCACGCCGCGCGGCAGGACATCGAGATCTTCTACACCGAAGGCGGCGTGATTCCGCGCCCGATGTTCGACACCCAGGTCGCCGCGATGGTCTGCGGCTTCGGCGAGCAGGTGGGCTACGAGACCCTGGTCAAGCGCATCGCCAAGGCCGGGGTCGACAAGACCTCGCGCTTCACCGACTGGTCGCGCCGTCCGCTGACCGATGCGCAGAAGGCCTATGCGCTGGCCGACGTGACGCATCTGCGCAAGGTCTACGAACACCTCGCCGCCGAGCTCGAGCGCACGGGCCGCACGCCCTGGGTCGAGGAGGAACTGGCGGTCCTTGCCGACCCCGAGACCTACGTCACGCGCCCTGACGAGGCCTGGACGCGCATCCGCACCCGGTCGAGCAGCCCGCGCTTCCTTGCCGTGGTGCGCGAGCTGGCCCGTTTCCGCGAGGCGCATGCCCAGGCGAAGAACATCCCCCGCAGCCGCGTCTTCAAGGATGATGCGCTGCTGGAACTCGCCTCGACCCGCCCGACGACGCCCGAGGAGCTTGGCCGGTCGCGGCTGCTTTTGCGCGAGGCGCGGCGCAGCGACATCGCCGAAGGGATCCTCCAGGCGGTGAAGACCGCCCTCGAACTGCCCAACGACGCGCTGCCCCGCGCCGAGGACGACGACCGCCCGCAGCAGGGCAATCCCGCGCTCGCCGACCTGCTGCGCGTGCTTCTGAAGGCGCGCTCGGATGCCGAGGGCGTCGCCTCGAAGCTGATCGCCAGCGCCGCGGACCTCGATGCGCTCGCGGCCGGCGAGCGCGACCTGCCGGCGCTCCGGGGCTGGCGGCGCGAGGTCTTCGGCGACGACGCGCTGAAACTCTGCGACGGGCGCATCGCGCTGTCGGCCAAGGGCGGTGCGATCCGGGTGGTCGCGCTGTAGCTGGCGCCGGCCCCGCTTTAGCGCGTCGGGCTTACCGGCGCGAGATCCGCTCGCTCCGGGCGCCCCGCACCACGATGCGCGAGACCTCGGCCAGGCTGTTGCCGCTGACGAAGGTCGC
>JALORM010000061.1 GCA_025458985.1 Paracoccaceae bacterium
AGCTCCCGCGCCCCCGCCGCGCGCGCCGCCAGCGCCAGCATCGCCGCGCAGTCGTCCATCAGCGCCTCGTAGGGCGCCCCTGTCCGGTACCATTCCAGCATGGTGAACTCAGGGCTGTGCAGCGCCCCGCGCTCGCGGTTGCGCCAGACATGGGCGAAGGCGAAGATGCGCTCCTCGCCCGCCGCCAGCAGCTTCTTCAGCGCGAACTCGGGCGAGGTGTGCAGGAACAGCCGCTGCGCCGACCCGTCCGGCCCCAGCGCCTCGGTGGCGAAGGCGTGCAGGTGCGCCTCGTTCCCGGGCGAGACGGCCAGCGCGGCGGGGTCGGCCTCGACGAAGCCCTGTTCGGCGAACCACGACCGCAAAGCCGCCTGCACCCGGTTGCGCGCCAGCAGCAGGGGGCGGCGGTCGGCGTGGCGGGTGCGGTCCCACCAGGGGGCGGACACGGGCATCGGCGGGTTCCTCTGGCGAAACGGCGGAAGATGCGCTAGGGCGTCGCGCAACCGGCGTCGTCTACGACGGTGCCCGCAGGTTCACAAGGAAAGCCGACCATGAAAGTCATCGCCTCGCAGCTTCGCAAGGGCAACGTGCTCGACATCGACGGCAGGCTCTATGTCGTGCTGTCGGCCGAGAACTTCCACCCCGGCAAGGGCACGCCGACGACCAGCGTCGACATGCGCCGCATCTCGGACGGCGTGAAGGTCTCGGAGCGCTGGAAGACCACCGACCAGGTGGAACGCGCCCATGTCGAGGAACGCGCCTACGACTTCCTCTACGAGGACGGCGAAGGCTTTCACTTCATGGAACCCGAAAGCTACGAGCAGATCGCGATCAGCCCCGACGTGATCGGCGACCAGAAGGTGTACCTGCAGGAAGGCACGCGCTGCTTCGTGCAGACCCATGAGGGCGTGGCCATCGCCATCGAGTTCCCGCAGAAGATCACGGTCGAGATCACCGAGACCGAGCCTGTGGTGAAGGGGCAGACGGCGTCGTCGTCCTACAAGCCCGCGATGACGGATATCGGGCTGCGCGTGATGGTCCCGCCGCACATCGGCGCGGGTACCCGCATCGTCATCAACACCGCCGACAACACCTACGTCGAGCGCGCCAAGGACTGATCCGCCTGCCAGTCGCTGGGGCTGTGCCCGGTGACGCGGCGGAACTCGCGGTTGAAGTTCGACTTGGTGTTGAAGCCGCTGGCGTAGATCGCCTCGGTCACCGGCATCCGCTGCGCCAGCAGGCCGCAGGCGTGCCGGATGCGGAAGCCGTTGACGTAGCGCGAGATGTTTTCGCCCGTGGCCCGGTTGACCGCCGCCGACAGCTGCTTGGCGGGCACGCGAAGCCGCCGCGCCAGCCGCGCCAGCGTCAGGTCGGCGTCGAGGTAGAGCCGCTCGCCCTCCAGCAGGGCGTCGAGCCGCGCGACCAGGGCGCGGTCGTCGGCAGTGTCCTGGGCCGCGCCCGCGGGCGTTTCGGGTGCAGGACCCTCGTCCTGCCCGAGCCCGTCTCCCCACAGCCCCAGCACGGCGATCGCCAGCAGCGCCGCCGACGAGAAGGTGGAGATGATCGCCCCGGTCAGATCGGCCCGGCCGGACATCACCACTAGGGCGATGCCGACATCGCTCGCCGCCGAGACGATCAGCGCGACCGCGAGGGCACGCCAGACCCGCACGGGCAGGCCGCCCGCCTCGAGCCGCGCCAGCGGCAGCGCCCCGGCGTCGCGGTGCAGGGCCATGAGGATCGCCGCGCCGTATCCGGCGAAGACCGCGACCACCACCGCGTCCAGTGTCTGCGGCGCGGCCAGCGCGCAGAAGGCGGCGAAGGCAGGCGTGGCGGCGTGGATCGCGTCGCGCGGCAGGTCCAGCGGCCGGATCAGCGAGGTCCGGAACGCCAGCCACGCCAGCGCCGGGATGGCGGCCGCCGTGACGGGCAGCACGAAGCGCAGCCCGGAGACGCCGTAGTGATGGACCAGCGAGATCAGCGCGCCCTGCAACGCGGTCATGCCGAGCAGGCCCCAGAACGCGGGCCACCGCGCCCCGCCAAGCACGGCGCGCACCAGCAGGTACAGCGCGATCAGCGAGACGATCAGGGGCACGGGCAAGGTGATCACGGGCATCCTCCGCAGCGGTACGGGGGCAGGTTCGTCCCAGATCCGGTTCGTGGCGACCTTAAACCGGTTTCAGGACGCGCGGCCCGGCGGAGAGGGGGCACGAGGGGGCCATGCAGTCAACCCCACGGAGGTTCCCATGAAGTCCTGCACCCTCGCGGCCATCGCCGCCCTTTCCGCAACCGCCGCCCTTTCCGCAACCGCCGCGCTGGCCGAGATGCCGGCAGGCCACGACCGACTGGATGTCGTGGCCGGCCACCGCGCGATGCCCGTCGCCGCATCGGTCTGGTACCCCGCCGGCAGCCGCACCTATGTCGGCCGGGTGGGCGACAACCCGGTGTTCCGGGGCGTGCCGGTGATGATGGGCGCGGCCGTCCCCGAAGGCCGGATGCCGCTGGTCCTGTTCTCGCACGGCTCGGGCGGCAACATGGATGCTGCCGCCTGGCTCGGTTCGGCGCTGGCGGCACGGGGGGCGATGGTGCTGGCCGTCAATCACCCCGGCAGCACCTCGGGCGACAGCTCGCCCCGCCGGTCGCTGCGGCTGGATGACCGGGCGGCGGACCTGTCCGCCGCGCTCGACGCGCTCATGGCCGATCCCGCCTTCGCGGGTCACGTCGACCCCGACCGGATCGTCGCGGTCGGCTTCTCGCTGGGCGGGGCGACGGCGCTGGGGCTGGCCGGCCTGCGCTTCGATCCCGCCGCCTATGCCGACTATTGCAGGGCCGAGGTCACGCGGACCGACTGCGCCTTCTTCGCCAAGGGCGGGGTGGACTTCGCTGCCCTCCCCGACGGCTTCGGGGCCGACCTGCGCGATGCGCGCGTCTCGGCGGCCTTCGCCATCGACCCCGCCTTCGGCTACGTGGCGACGGAAGCCAGCATCGCCGCGATGCCCGTGCCGGTCGGCCTCTTGAACCTCGGGACGGCGGACCTCAACCCGACCGGCGACGCGGGTCCCGAGGGCAGCGACCTTGCCGCGCGGCTGCCGGACGCGACCCTGACGGTGGTCGCTCCGGCCAACCACTTCACCTTCCTGCCGGCCTGCCGGGACGGCGCCCCGGCGCTGCTGGAGGAGGAAGGCGAGGACCCGATCTGCGATGATCCCCCCGCCACCGACCGCGAGGCGGTGCACGGCCGCATCGCCGAGGCGATCGCCGGGTTCATCGGCCTGTGACCGCACAGCGATGACGCTGGGGGCGCCGTCTCAGGACGGCGCCCCGACCCGTTCGACCAGGTCCAGCACCTTCGGCCCCAGCGCCTCGACGATCATCCGCACGCCCTCGGCGTTCGGGTGCAGGCCGTCGGGCTGCAGGACATCGTAGGGCCCCGCGCCGTTCCGAACGGCCTCGGCGAGGGGCGCCAGCAGGTTCTCGACATGGAGCGCACCATAGGTGGCGGCGAGCTCGGGGTAGATCGCGTCGAAGGCAGCCTTGTAGTCGGCGCCATAGTTCGGCGGGGCGGGCAGGCCGACCAGGAGGACCGGCACCCCCGCATCCCGCGCGGCCGCAAGGATGCCGTCGAGGTTCCGGCGGCTCACCGCCGGATCGATCCCGCGCAGAAGGTCGTTGCCCCCCAGCGCCACGATCAGCGCATCCACCTCGGGCGTGAGCGTCCAGGCGATGCGCGACAGGCCGCCCGCGGTGGTGTCGCCCGAGACGCCCGCGTTGATCAGCCGCACCTCGGCGCCCTGCGCATCGAGCCAGGCCTGAAGCTGCGGCACAAGGCCTTCGCGTTCCGGCAGGCCGTAGCCCTGGGTCAGGCTGTCGCCCAGCGCGGCGACGGTCACGGGTTCTGCCGCCGCCATGGCCGTCCCGGCCGCCAGGGCAAGTCCGAGGTTGCGCAGGACGCGGATCGCGCCATATGCCCCTGAACGCAGTCGAGCGACGAGAGCCATGACCGATCCGATCCTGTCGATGAAAGACATCCGCCTGACGCTGGCCGGCAATGCCGGGCCCGTGGACATCCTCCATGGTATCTCGCTTGATGTCGCCGCCGGCGAAAGCCTGGCGCTGGTCGGGCCGTCGGGATCGGGCAAGTCGTCGCTCCTGATGCTCATGGGCGGGCTCGACCGTGCCACCGGCGGCGAGATCCGGGCGATGGGCCAGGACCTGTCGGCGATGAACGAGGACCAGCTTGCCCGGTTCCGCCGCAACAATATGGGCGTGGTGTTCCAGTCTTTCCACCTGATCCCGACGATGACCGCGCTCGAGAACGTGGCCACGCCGCTGGAGCTTGCCGGCCATGCGGACGCCTTCGAGCGCGCCCAGGACGAATTGCGGGCGGTCGGCCTTGGCGCGCGGATCGGGCACTACCCCGCGCAGCTGTCGGGCGGCGAACAGCAGCGCGTCGCGCTGGCGCGCGCCGCGGCGCCGCGCCCGGCGATCCTTCTGGCAGACGAGCCGACCGGCAACCTCGACGGGGCGAACGGTCAGGCCATCATGGACCTTCTCTTCGGGCTGCAGGACCGGCACGGGGCGACGCTGGTGCTGGTGACGCATGCGCCCGAACTTGCGGCGCGCTGCGACCGGGTGGTGCGCCTGATGGACGGCCGGATCGCGGCCGAGCCCGACCGGAAGGCCGCCGAATGACCGGCGTGCCCTGCGGCGGGCGGCTGAGGGGGGCTGTCTGCCCCCCGTCGCCTGCGGCGACTCCCCCCGACGGTATTTTCGACAAAAGGAAGGGTGGAGGATGAGTCCGGCCTTTGCCATCGCCCGGCGGGAACTGCGGGGCGGCCTGCGCGGGTTCCGCGTGTTCCTTGCCTGCCTGGCGCTGGGCGTGGCGGCGATCGCGGCGGTCGGTTCGGTCCGGGCGGCGATCGAGGCGGGGCTTTCGCGCGAGGGCGCGGCGCTGCTCGGCGGGGACGCCGAGATGTCGTTCACCTACCGGTACGCCGACGGGGACGAGCGCGCCTGGATGGAGGCGCGGGCCGAGGCCGTGTCCGAGATCGTGGACTTCCGGTCGATGGCCGTCGTCGACCGCGGCGGCACGGCCGAGCGGGCCCTGACGCAGGTCAAGGGCGTCGATGCGGCCTATCCCCTGAGGGGCGCAGTACTGCTGGATCCGCCGATGGCGCTGCCCGAGGCCCTGGACGGATCGGGCGGGCTGCCTGGCGGGGTGATG
This sequence comes from Paracoccaceae bacterium, assembly GCA_025458985.1. Lineage (GTDB taxonomy): Bacteria > Pseudomonadota > Alphaproteobacteria > Rhodobacterales > Rhodobacteraceae > JALORM01. Next base: position 5,219 of record JALORM010000061.1, read on the forward strand.
GAGCGGGTGCTGGCCGACCGTCTGGGCCTAAGGCCCGGCGACGTGTTCCGCCTGGGATCGCAGGACTTCCGGCTGTCGGCCATCCTGGTGCGCGAGCCCGATGCGGGCGCGGCCGGCTTCAGCTTCGGGCCGCGGACGCTGGTGCGCACCGCGGCGCTGGCGGACTCGCAGCTTCTGGCGGAGGGGACGCTCTTCGACACGCGCTACCGGCTGGTGCTGCCCGAGGGCGCGGACCTCGCCCTTCTGGAGGCCGAGGCCGAGGGACTGTTCCGCGACACCGGGATGCGCTGGCGCGACGCGCGCAACGGGGCGCCGAACATATCGCGGTTCGTCGAGCGGCTGGGCGCCTTCCTTGCACTGGTCGGGCTTGCGGGGCTCGCCGTCGGCGGCGTGGGCGTCTCGGCGGCGGTGCGGGCCTACCTGGACGGAAAGGTTGCGGTGATCGCCACGCTCAAGACGCTCGGCGCCGAGCGGCGGACGATCTTTGCAGCCTATTTCCTTCAGATCGGGGCGCTTGCGCTCTTCGGGATCGCGATCGGGCTGATGCTGGGCGCGGTTCTGCCGATGGTCTTCGCGCCGCTGATCGAGGCGCGGCTGCCGGTGCCGGCGGCCTTCGGGTTCTATCCCGGCCCGTTGGCCGAGGCCGCGCTCTATGGGGCGCTGGCGGCGCTTCTGTTCACGCTGTGGCCTCTGGCGCGGACCGAGGAGGTGCGGGCCGCGGCGCTCTACCGCGGGGCGGCGGGCGAGGGGCGGGCCTGGCCGCGCCCGGTCTTCGTGGCGGCGACGGCGGGGATCCTTGCCGCGCTGGTCGGCGCGGCGGCGCTGTTCTCGGGCCTGCCGGAGCTGGCGGCGGGGGCCGCGGCCGGGGTGGCGGGCGCGCTTCTGCTGCTGGTGCTGGCCGCGACGGGTGCGCGGGCGCTGGCGCGGCGGCTGGCGCGGGCGCGGGCGGTGCGCGGGCGGACGGCGCTCAGGCTGGCGCTTGGCGCGGTCGGCGGGCCGGGGAACGAGGCGGCGTCGGTCGTGCTGTCGCTGGGGCTCGGCCTGTCGGTGCTGGCCGCCGTCGGGCAGATCGACTGGAACCTGCGGAACGCCATCGCGACGGAACTGCCGGAAGTCGCGCCGTCGTACTTCGTGGTCGACATCCAGCCCGACCAGATCGAGGGCTTCCGCGCCCGGCTCGACGCCAACCCTGCCGTGTCGCGTGTGGACACCGCCCCGATGCTGCGCGGGGTGCTGACCCGGATCAACGGGCGCCCGGCCGAGGAGGTCGCGGGCGGGCACTGGGTCGTGCGGGGCGATCGCGGCATCACATACTCCGCGACGCCCTCGGCCAACACGCAGATCACCGCAGGCACCTGGTGGCCCGAGGATTACGCCGGCCCGCCGCAGGTGAGCTTCGCCGCCGAGGAAGCGGCCGAGATCGGGCTGCAGATCGGCGACGAGATCACGGTCAACATCCTTGGCCGCGACATCACCGCCGAGATCACGAGCTTCCGCGAGGTCGACTTCTCGACCGCCGGTATCGGGTTCGTCATGTCGATGAACCCCGCCGCCCTGCAGGGGGCGCCGCACAGCTTCATCTCGACCGTCTATGCCGAGGATGCCGCCGAGGCGGCGATCCTGCGGGACCTGGCCGAGGCCTATCCGAACATCACGGCCGTTCCGGTGAAGGAGGTCATCGGGCGCGTGGCAGGCGTGCTGGGCGGGATCGCGGCGGCGGTCACGGCGGCCGCTGCGGTGACGCTGGCCACGGGGGCGATCGTGCTGATCGGGGCTGCAGCGGCGGGCGAGGCCGTCCGTGTGTTCGAGGCGGCGGTCCTGAAGACGGTGGGCGCCTCGCGCGGGCAGGTGCTCGCCTACTTTGCGCTGCGCTCGGCGATGCTCGGGGCGGTGGCGGGGGTGGTGGCCATCGCCGCGGGCGGCTTGGCCGGCTGGGCGGTCATGCGGTTCGTGATGGAGGCGCGCTTCACGTTCGAATCGGTCTCGGCCGTGCTGATCGTTTCCGGCGGGGCGATGGCCACGCTGCTGGCGGGCCTCGCCTTCGCCTGGCGGCCGCTGGCCGCGCGCCCGGCGCGGGTGCTGCGCGCGCAGGAATAACCCGCGCTCAGCCCTCCAGCGTGAAGGCCTGTGGGGCCTGCTGCGCCTCTGGCGGCTGAAAGCCGGGCGGCATGGCCGACGCAGGTTTCGCCCTGGGGTTCAGGCAGTCGGCGAGGCGGGCGAAACTGGCCGCAACGCCTGCGGGGCTGTCCTCGGCCAGGAACGCGTCGAGGGCCGGCCACGCGCGGATCGCCTCGTCGATGAGCGGGTCCGATCCGCGTGCGTAAAGCCCCGCCTGGATCATCATCTCGGCCCGGTCGTAGGCGCCGAGCAGCCTCCGGGCAGCGGTGATGAGCAGGTTTTCATCGGCCGTCGCCGCCTGCGGCAGCGACCGCGAGACCGACCGCAGCAGGTCGATGGCGGGAAAGCGCCCGCGTTCGGCGATGGCGCGGTCCATCACCACGTGGCCGTCGAGCACCCCGCGCAGGATGTCGGCCACGGGCTCTTCCATGTCGGAGCCCGCAACGAGGACCGAAAAGATCGCGGTGATGTCGCCCTGCGCGCCGGCGCCGGGGCCCGCACGTTCGGCCAGCGCCATGATCTGGTGCGCCAGCGAGGGCGGGTAGCCGCCGAGCGCCCCCGTCTCGCCCGAGGCCAGCGCGATCTCGCGGTGTGCCTCGGCGAAGCGGGTCACCGAATCGGTCAGGAACAGGACATGCGCCCCGCCGTCGCGGAAATGCTCGGCCACCGTCATCGCGGCCAGCGCGGCGCGGCGCCTTTCCAGCGGCGAGCGGTCCGAGGTGGCCGCGACGACGACCGACCGGGCCATTCCCTCGGGGCCGAGCACATGCTCCACGAATTCGCGCAGTTCGCGCCCGCGTTCCCCGACAAGGCCGATCACCACGACATCGGCCTCGAGCCCGCGCGC
>JALORM010000062.1 GCA_025458985.1 Paracoccaceae bacterium
GGTCCGCCGCGCCGCCTGCTCGCGCCGCTGGATCGGGGTCAGCACCGGCTTCGGCACGCCCGCCCGGGCGCGCGGCAGCGGCTGGCCCTTCAGCTGCGTCAGCGAGGCGATGCGCGCGACCTCCTCGACCAGGTCCGCCTCGCCCAGCACGTCGGGCCGCCAGCTGGGCGGCTGCGCCATGTCGCCCTCCAGCGTGAAGCCCAGCGCCGCGAGCGTCCGGCGCTGTTCCTCGGCCGGGATGTCCATTCCGACCAGGCTCACCACCCGCGCGGGGTCAAGGCGATAGGCGCGCGCCGTGTCCGGCACCGCGCCGTCCATGACGACCTCAGAGGCCTCGCCGCCGCAGAGGTCCAGGATCATCCGTGTCGCCATCTCCAGCCCCGGCAGGGTGAAGGCGGGGTCCACGCCCCTCTCGAAGCGATACCGCGCGTCCGAGTTGATCTTCAGCGCCCGCCCCGTCGCGGCGACGACGATGGGCGTCCAGTAGGCGGATTCGAGGAACACGTTGACCGTTGCATCGGTCACGCCCGACACCTCGCCGCCCATGATCCCGGCGATGCTCTCGGGGCCCTGGTTGTCGGAAATCAACATCTGCCCCGGCGCGAAGCGATAGGTCTTGCCGTCGAGCGCCAGCAATTCCTCAAGTAGTTGGTGATGTCGACGAGCGCCGAGATCGGCCGCAGCCCGATGGCCCTCAGCCGGTCCTGCAGCCACTGCGGCGACGGCCCGTTCTTCACCCCGCGAATGACCCGCCCCGCGAACAGCGGGCAGCCGTGGTCCTTCAGCGCGGCGTCGATGGACACGCCGATGGGGCTGGCGAAGCTGCCCTTCACCGGCTCCGCGCTCTCGTCCTTCAGGACGCCCAGCCCCCGCGCCGCAAGGTCGCGCGCGATCCCCCGCACGCCCAGCGCGTCGGGCCGGTTCGGCGTGATCTTGATGTGGATCATCGGGTCCACGCGGGAAGCGCTCGCCGACCTCGCCCGAAGGCAGCTCGATGATCCCGTCATGCTCGTCCGACAGCTCCAGCTCGCGTTCCGAGGCCATCATCCCGTGGCTCTCGACGCCCCGGATCTTGCCGACGCCCAGCGTCACGTCGATCCCTGGCACGTAGTCGCCGGGCTTGGCCAGCACCACCGTGATCCCCTCGCGCGCGTTCGGAGCGCCGCAGACGATCTGCTTCTCGCCCTCGTCGGTCAGCACGCGGCAGACCCGCAGGCGGTCGGCATCCGGATGCTGTTCCGCATGGAGCACCTTGGCCAGCGTGAACGCCTTCAGCCGGTCGGCCGGATTGCGCACCTCCTCGACCTCCAGCCCGAGGTCGGTCAGCGCATAGGCGATCTCCTCCACCGAAGCGGTGGTCTCGAGATGCTCACGGAGCCAGGAGAGGGTGAATTTCATTTGCCAATCCTCAGTCGTCTGGAAACTAAGACGAAAAGTCCCACTACGGCGCACACGCCGAAAACGACCATCATCGGAATCCACATAATCCAACCTACGATCGCAGCCACGCCGTAGGTTCCCGCGATATATCCCCCAGCACCGGTGAGTATTGCTGCACCAGAACTATGAGCGACCGCCGAAAACCCCAGAGCAGAAAGCAATGACGAAGCTCCAAGCCCAACCACACCAACTCCGGTGGCCGCTCCTGCCATCCACCTGTCTTTCATGTGATCCGGCATGTACCTCGCAGCGCGGGCGAGCATGGCAATCAGCATTGCTTTCGCCCGCTTCACCTGCTCAACCCCCCGCTCACCGTCGGCATGTCCAGCGCCGCGAACCCGTAGTGCCTCAGCCACCTGAGATCACTCTCGAAGAACGCCCGCAGGTCCGGAATCCCGTATTTCAGCATCGCGATCCGGTCGATCCCCATGCCGAAGGCAAAGCCCTGCCATTCCGTCGGGTCCACCCCGGCCGCCGACAGCACCTTGGGGTGCACCATGCCGGACCCGAGGATCTCCAGCCAGGAAGCCCCCTCGCCTATCTTCAACTGCCCGCCTTCCCAGGAACAGCGGATGTCGACCTCGGCCGAGGGCTCGGTGAACGGGAAATGCGAGGCGCGGAAGCGCAGCTCGACTTGGGTAACCTCGAAATAGGCGCGGCAGAACTCCTCCAGCACCCATTTCAGCTGCGCCATCGAGATGTCGCGGTCGATCGCCAGCCCCTCGACCTGGTGGAACATCGGCGTGTGGGTCTGGTCCATGTCCATGCGGTAGACGCGGCCCGGCGCGATCACCCGGATCGGCGCGCCCTGCGCGGCCATCGCCCGGATCTGCACCGGCGAGGTATGGGTGCGCAGCACATGCGGCGGGCGGTCGTCGCCCGGCGCGCGGGCCATGAAGAACGTGTCATGCTCCTGCCGGGCGGGATGCTCGGGCGGGATGTTCAGCGCGTCGAAGTTGTACCAGTCGCTCTCGATCTGCGGGCCTTCGGCGACGGCAAAGCCCATGTCGGCGAAGATCGCGGTGACCTCTTCGGTCACCTGGCTCACCGGGTGCACCGTCCCCTGCCCGCGCCGCCGGCCGGGCAGGGTGACGTCCAGCCACTCCGCCTTCAGCCGCTCGTCGAGCGCCGCATCCGCCAGCGCGGCCTTCCGCGCCTTCAGCGCGCCCTCGACCTCGTCGCGAAGGCCATTGAGCCGCGGGCCGGCCACCTGCCGCTCCTCCGGGGTCATCCCCCCCAGCTCGCGCATCTTCAGCGCGATTTCGCCCTTCTTGCCCAGCGCGGCCAGCCGCACCTCCTCCAGCGCGGCCTCGTCCGCCGCCCCGGCCACGGCCGCCAGGTACTTGCCCCTCAGTTCGCCCAAGCCATCCATCGTGCCCGTCCTCGCTGCCCGTCCTCGCCGCCCCGCCGCTGGTTAGCGGCGGCCCTTCTCTCCAGCAACCCCCCTTCCTTTTGTCGAAAATACCGTCGGGGGGTCCGGGGGGCAGACAGCCCCCCGGCCGCCTGCCAAACGAAAACCCCGCGGAACCCTTCCGGGCCCGCGGGGTGAAACCTTGCCTCGATCCGAGGAGAGTTACGCGAGCGCCGCCTTCGCCTTGTCGACGATGGCGCCAAACGCGGCCGGCTCGCGCACGGCCAGGTCGGCCAGAACCTTGCGGTCGACCTCGATCCCGGACTTGAGCAGGCCGTTGATGAAGCGCGAATAGGTCAGCGTCGCGTCCCACTCGCGCACCGCGGCGTTGATCCGCTGGATCCACAGCGCGCGGAAGTTGCGCTTGCGCGCCTTGCGGTCGCGGGTCGCGTACTGGTTGGCCTTGTCGACCGACTGGGCCGCGATCTTGAAGGTCCGGCTGCGGGCGCCGTAGTGGCCCTTGGCCTGGTCGATGACCTTCTTGTGACGGCGATGGGTGACGGGTCCGCCTTTGACTCGGGACATTGCTCTGGCCTCCTCAGCGGTCGTACGGCATGTAGGTCTTGATGATCTTGGTGTCGGCGGCCGACAGAACCGTCGTCCCCCGCGCATCGCGGATGAACGCATTCGTCCGCTTGATCATCCCGTGACGCTTGCCCGCCTGGGCCGCCTTCACCTTGCCGGTGGCCGTCATCTTGAAGCGCTTCTTCGCGCCCGACTTGGTCTTCATCTTGGGCATTTCGGCTCCTCACTTGGGACGTTACGCGCGCGACTCGGCATGCCACTGAAGGCCGGCCGCGCGGGATTGCAGGCCCGGGCGTATAGTGGCGCCCGCGCCGCAATGCAAGGGCATTCGGTTCAGACGAAGCGGCCGAAGACGTCCATCAGCACGCGCGGCAGGTCCATCACGTCGTAGCCGCCGGGCTTGTTCAGCGCCGCGATCACCATGACGGTGACGGCCGTGAGGCACATGAAGCCCACGACCTTCGAGGGCGCACCGTCGTGCAGGACGTTGTGGATCAGCGACGGGAAGGAGACGATTGCAAGGACGAGGCCGATCGCCATCGCCATGTCGGGGTCCATCGACAGGCCTCCCAAGCCGTTGAGGTTGCGGGAAACTACTCCGGATCGGCGCTGTAGATCAATCGTTCATCGCAGGGCGCCACGCGCAGGATGTTGGTCGTGCCCTGCACGTTGAAGGGCACCCCCGCGGTGACGAGAATCTGGTTCGACTGGGTGGCGAAGCCCATGCTGCGGGCAGCCCGCACCGCAGCGATCACCGCCTGCTTGAAACGTTCGACCTTGCCCTCGATGATGACGCAGGTGGTGCCCCAGCTGAGGCAGAGCTGCCGTGCCGTCACTTCCAGGGGCGTCATCGCGATGATCGGCACACGCGGCCGCTCGCGAGCGACGAGCCGGGCCGTGGTGCCCGACTGGCTGAAGCAGCAGATCGCGCGGATGTCGGTCGTCTCGGCGATCTCGCGCGCGGCGGCCACGATGCCGTCGGCCACGGTCGCACGCTTGGCCGAGCGGCTCGCCTCGATGATCTCGCGGTAGGTCGGGTCGCTCTCGACCGAGATCGCGACGTTGTCCATCGTGCGGACCGCCTCGACCGGATAGCTGCCGGCGGCGCTTTCGGCCGACAGCATCACCGCGTCCGCGCCCTCGTAGATCGCGGTCGCGACGTCCGACACCTCGGCCCGCGTCGGCATCGGGCTCTCGATCATGCTTTCCAGCATCTGGGTCGCCACGATCACCGGCTTTGCCGCGGCGCGCGCGCCCCGGACAAGGCGCTTCTGGATCGGCGGCACCGCCTGCACCGGCAGTTCCACGCCCAGATCGCCGCGGGCGACCATGATCCCGTCCGAGGCCGCCAGGATCTCGGCATAGGCCTTCACCGCCGCCGGCTTCTCGATCTTCGACAGGATCGCGGCGCGTCCCTTGGCCAGCGCGCGCGCCTCCTCCACGTCGGCCGCCCGCTGCACGAAGGACAGCGCCAGCCAGTCCACCCCAAGGGAACAGGCGAAGTCCAGGTCGCGGCGGTCCTTCTCGCTCAGCGCGGCCAGCGGCAGCACCACGTCGGGGACGTTCACGCCCTTGCGGTTCGAGATCGTGCCCCCCGTCAGCACCGTGCACTGCGCGTGGTCCTTGCCGCAGGTGTCGACCCTCAGCCTGAGCTTGCCGTCGTTGACCAGCAGCGTCGCGCCGGCCTCCAGCGCCTCGAAGATCTCGCGATGGGGCAGCTGCACCCGGCTGGCCGTGCCCTCGGCGGGGTCGAGGTCGAAGCGGAACTTCTGGCCCTCGGCCAGTTCCTCCTCGCCGTTCTGGAACACGCCCACGCGCAGCTTCGGCCCCTGCAGGTCGGCAAGGATGGCGATCGGCTTGCCAAGGTCGGCCTCGACCTTGCGGACCAGCGCGTGGCGCCGCGCGATGTCGTCGTGGGTACCGTGGCTCATGTTCAGCCGGAACACGTCGGCGCCGGCTTCGGACAGCGCGCGGATCGTCTCGTAGTCGTCCGAGGCGGGGCCCAGCGTGGCCACGATCTTCACGTTGCGGTGGCGTCTCATCGTGGCTCCCTCGGCGCGCGGCGTCTGTTAGCGCAAACTGCCCCCGGTATGGCCGAATATCGGGCCGGGGGCAACTGGCGCAGGTCGCGGCGATAGCCTAAACGGGCGCCATCGACGCCGCGAGCCCCCATGACCGAACACGCCTACGAAATCCACGGGTCCGACCGGCCCTCGCGCTGGCTCGTCACCTGCGACCACGCCTCGAACCGCGTTCCCCCCGAAGTCGGCGGCACGCTCGGCCTCTCGGACGGCGAGATGGGCCGCCACATCGCCTACGACATCGGTGCGGCCGGCGTGACCCGGCACCTTGCCGACCTGCTGGACGCGTCGGCGATCCTGTCGACCTTCTCGCGCCTCGTCATCGACCCCAACCGCGGCGAGGACGACCCGACGCTGGTGATGAAGCTTTATGACCGGACGATCGTGCCCGGCAACCGCGCCGTGGACGACGCCGAGGTCGCCCGCCGCCTCGCCCTGTTCCACCGGCCCTACCACGAGGCGCTGGCAGCGCTCGCGGCGCGGCGCCCGGACACCGCGATCTGCGCCATCCACTCGTTCACGCCGCGCCTCATCGGGCGCAACCCGCGGCCCTGGCATGTCGGGTTGCTCTATGCCGACGACGACCGCCTTGCCCGGCCGCTTCTCGCCTCGCTCGGGGCCGAGCCCGACCTCTGCGTGGGCGACAACGAGCCCTACACGGGCCAGCTCGCCGGCGATGCGATGGACCGCCACGGCATCCGCGCCGGGCGCCCGCACATCCTGATCGAGGTCCGCCACGACCTGATCGCCACCGAAGACGGCCAGCGCGCCTGGGCCGAGCGGCTCGCGCCGCACCTGCAGGCGGCGCTTGCCCACAGCGGGGAGTAGCGGTCTAGCCGGACTCGGGCAGATACGCGGGAAACCTCGCCGCACGAGCCCGGATGTCCAGAAGCACAACCGCCGCGAACAGCACGAACGACGCGATCGCCATGACCGAGCCTGCGATGATGAACGCAAACGCCGCACCGGCATCGAGAACCAGGTAGGCGCCCAGAGCGACGGGGAAGATCCAGAACCCCGCCACGCCCACGGCAACCTGCGTCCAGGCAAGCCCGAGCCGTGCGGGCGGCGCTCCGCGGTAGTAAAGCCCCATCAGGGCCATCGAAACCCAGCCAAGCAGGTTGAGATGCGCGTGCGCAGGCGCTGCGGTGAAATCCTGCGTCGTGCCCATGACGAGTCCGGCGGCCATCCCGACAAGGGCGGCAAGGACGGCGGACGCAAAGCAGATGTCGTGAAGTCGCACAGAAGGTACTCCGTGGAAGGGCTGGGGGTGAAGCGGTCCCGCCTCACCCGGCATATCCGCCGGCGGCAAGCCAGGCGGCCTCGTCGGGGGTCGAGGATCGGCCGAGCAGCGCGTTGCGGTGGGGAAACCGCCCGAACCGTTCGACAATGTCGTGGTGATGGCGCGCCCGGGCCGCCTGCGCCTCGTCGAGCGCGGTGCACAACGTCACCGCCCAGGCCTGATCCAGAAGCGACTCCGAATGGCCGAAGGGCAGGTACAGGAACACCCGCAGGTCGCGCGCCACCGCCAGGTCGAACTCTCGCCGGATCGCCCGGCGGGCGGCGGCGCGGGCAAGCCCGTCGGTCGCGTACATCCGCGCCGTGCCCCGGAAGGCATTGCGCGGGTACTGGTCCAGAAGCAGGACCAGCGCCAGCGCGCCTTCCGGGGTGTCCTCCCAGGCTGCCAACGCCTCGCGCTCGGCGTAGGCGAAGACATCTGCGAAGAGTGCGCGAAACCGCATGTCGAAGACCGGGTCCTTGGCGAACCACGATCCCGGCCCGGCATCGCGCCAGAAGGCGACGACGTCCGCTGGCCGGACAAATGTCTCGAGAATGCGGGGATGGAGAAATGTCGACTGCAACATCGGTCTTCCGTTCTATGCTGTCCGAGGAAAATGCCGCCAGTCGGCGGTCCGGGCGGTTTCCCATCCTTGCCGCCCTGAATCCAGTGACATGATTTCAGCGATGTCCTGCACGAAACTGGATGTCTTGCCTGGCGCGTGGGTGTCAGACGTCGGCCGTCGCGGGCCGAAGCACGTCGTGCAGATCGGTGAAGGTCAGCTTCGGGCGGATGCCGGCCGGCAGGTGCCGCGCGATATGCTCGGCGAAGAACCGCGCCGCGTCCTCCCTCGTCTCCCAGACCTCCACCACCCGCCAGCCGCCCTCGACCGGGTGCGACAGGTGCGTCACGAAGCCCGCGGCCCGCGCCAGCGGCCCGCTCACCGCGGCCAGGACCGCCTCGTAGCCCGCGCGCGTCTGCCCGGGAACCTCCGACACCATCAGAACCGCCATCTCATCGTCCTTCATCGCCTGCGCCGCGGGCCCATCCCGCGATCCGCCAAGGCTTTCGATCCCATTCGACAGTCGCTGAATCCAGAGATATGATTTCACGGATATGCTGAACGAAATCGATCTTTCGCGCGCCGACCTGAACCTCCTCGTCCTGTTCGAGGCGGTAATGGCCGAGCGCCACGTCGGGCGCGCGGCCGAGCGGCTCAACCTCTCGCCCTCGGCGGTCAGCCACGGGCTCGGCCGCCTGCGCCGCCTGCTGAACGACCCGCTGTACCTGCGGACGCCGCGCGGCGTGGTTCCGACCGACCGCGCGCTGGAGCTCGCCCCCCGGATCGACGCGGCGCTGGCCGCGGTGCGCGGGGTGATCGCCTCGGCCGAGCCCTTCGACCCCGCGACCTCCGTCCGGCGCTTCCGCGTCGGGATGGCCGACGCCTCGCTCTGCGTCTACGGGCCTGGCCTCGTCGCCGCGCTCGAGGCCGACGCCCCCGGCATCGCCGTGTCGGCGATCCATGTCCTGCGCACCTTCGGCAAGGTGTCCGACGACCATGCCTGGGACGAGGTGCTGGCCATGCTCGACGCGGGCACCCTCGACGTGGCCCTGCTGCCCTGGGTCGTGGCGCCCGCGCGCTTCGCCGTACGGGAGGTCGGGCGCGACCGGCTGATGGCCGCGTGCCGGGCCGACCACCCCTATGCCAGCGATCCGACCCTCGACACCTACTGTGCCAGTCGCCACCTGGTGGTCTCGGTGCGCGGCGACCCCGTCGCGGCGACCGACGCGTCGCTTGCCGCCCTCGGCCGCAGCCGGCGGGTGATGATCACGGCGCCCAACTTCTCGGTGGCCATGTTCCTGGCCGCGGAATGCAATCTCGTGGTGTCGCTGCCCGAAACCCTCATCGAGGCCCAGGGCGCGCGCTTCGGCCTTGTCGGCAGGCCGCTACCGTTCGACCTGCCCTACAGCCGGGTCGTCGCCGTCGCCACGCGCGCCGCGCTCGGGGATGAGGGCATCGCCTGGCTGGTGGGCGCCCTTGCGCGCCTTGTCGCCGCGACGGCGCGGGCTTGACCGCCGCCGCCGCCCGCCCACCCTTCCGTCGAGAGGAGACCGCCCATGGACAACGCCACCCGTACCGAACTCGAGGCCGCCGCCTTCCGCGCCCTGCGCCGCCACCTGATCGAGCAGCGCCCCGATGTGCAGAACATTGACCTGATGACCCTCGCCGGGTTCTGCCGCAACTGCCTGAGCCGCTGGTACCAGGAGGCCGCCGAGGCCCGCGGCATCGCGATGGACGACTGGCGTGCGCGCCACCAGACCGAGGCCGACGCCGCGACCAAGGCCGCCTTCGACAAGGCCTTCGCCGAGAACGTCGGGAAGGGCTGAGGCCCGGTCCGGGGCCGTCTCCCGGTCCGACCGCCCCGCCTCCATCGTCGAGGCCGGGGGGGCATGTGCGGACCTTCCTTCACGACGACGCCGGCAACGTCCTCTACGACAACCGCGCGGGCGGGGGCTATGGCTATGCCTACGACGCGGCCGGCCGGATGGAGGCCTTCTCGATCAACGGCGTGGTGCAGGCCACCTACCGCTACGACGCGATGGGCCAGCAGGTGGTCCGCCACCTGGTGCAGGACGGG
>JALORM010000485.1 GCA_025458985.1 Paracoccaceae bacterium
GGCCCGCGACGTAGCGCGCCAGCGCCACCATCGCCTCGGCGGCGACCGGGTTCTGCTTGTGCGGCATCGCCGACGACCCGCCGCCGCCCGAGAAGGCGATCTCGTCCACCCCCTGCTGCGCCATCAGGGCAACGTCCTGCCCGATCTTGCCGGCCGCACCCGCAACAAGCACCAGCCAGTGGCCGAAGCCCACGACCGCGCTGCGGTCGCTGTGCCAGACCGGCCCGAGGGCGAGGCCGAGGTCCTCCGCGACCCGGGCCGCCACCGCCTCGGCCGGGCCCGCGGGCTGATCCCTCAGGCCGACCGCGCCGCCGGCCTGGACGCGCCCGACCTCGGCGCGAAGCACGGGCAACCGCGCTGCGGCCCCCTGAAGCGGCCGTGCCCAGGCGTCGAGGCGCAGGGCAGCGGTTGCCGGCAATGCCGCCTGCATCCGGGTGCGCGCTGTCAGCGGCCGGTCGCCGAACCGCGCCCGCAAGTCCGCGACCGCCCCCGAAAGCGCCGCCAGGCGTTCGCCGATCCGGTCGGCGACAGCGATGAGCGTCAGCACCATGGCCGTGTCGATCACGTCCTGGCTGGTCGCGCCGGTGTGGATCGCGGCGGCCGGCCGGCATCCCCGGCCGACACGGCGCCCGTCCTGGCCAGCGCGCGGGTCCAGGCGGCCTCGAACGCCAGCATCCGCGCCCCGAAGGCCTCGACCGAGAACTCGGCCGCCACCCCGGCGTCGCCGAATTGCTGCCCGAAGAGGCCCGAGGCGATGAGAGCGCTGGTCATGCACCGACCTTGCGTCCACGCGCGCCGGCGCGCAAGCGCACCGGCGCCGCTCAGCCCGGTTCGTGCACGGTCGCCCGGCCCCGGCCCGCGCGCTTCGAGGCGTAAAGCGCAAGGTCGGCGTCGTGCAGCATCTGTTCTGCCTCCGGCCGGTCATAGAAGGTCGACACCGTGATCCCCGCCGAGGCCGAGATCCGGCAGTCGGTGCCCGCGAAGGGCACCGGCTCCTCGATCCGGGCGATGATCCGGCGGGCGACGGCCTCGAGCCGCGCGGTGTCGGTGACGCCCGGAAACAGCAGCACGAACTCGTCGCCGCCCATGCGCGCAGCCACGTCCTCGTCGCGCACCTCGGCGGCAAGGGCCGCCGCGACCGCGCCCAGCACCAGATCGCCCGCGGCATGGCCGAGGGTGTCGTTGACCGCCTTGAACCGGTCGAGGTCGATGTGCATCAGCCCGAAGCGGTGGCCCATGCCGATCAGGCGCGCCAGCGTGTCCTCCAGCGCACGGCGGTTCCTGAGCCCGGTCAGCGCATCGGTCAGCGCCTGTTCCTCGGCGGCCGAGCGGGCGCCCTCGAGCTTGCGGTTCAGGCGGCGCGATTCCTCCATCGCGGCGGACTTCGCCTCGACAAGATACAGCATTTCCACCGTCAGGTCGGTCGGCGCGAAGTCGCCCGCGGTCAGCCCGTGTTCGGCAACCGCCGCCACCGCGCCGATCCCGAACGACAGGTTGAGCAGCGCGCCCTGCCCGCCCGGAAGCGGCACCGCGAGGCCCTTGAAGCCCGTGCGCGGCGGCGCGCGAAAGCGCAGCGACAGCCGCCGCCCGGCGACGGCCATGAGGTCGTCCATGGCCGAGGGCGCGGCGGGGCGCTGGAACTCGAACACTTCGAGCAGGCGCCGCCCGGGCAGCGCGCCGTCCCGCGCCAGCCGCGCCAGCGTCGGGCCGCAGGACCGGATGTGGCCGGTCGAGGACACCACCACATGCATCGGCATCAGAAGCGACAACGCCTCGTGCCCGACGGACAGCGCCGCCGTTCCGGCCGCGGCGAACGGGACCGGAGGCCTCGGAAAGGGTGCGGTCATGGCGCGGCCCCTCCTGCCGGTCCCGCCCCGATCCCCCCGCTCGCGCCGTCGGTCCCTGCCGCCGCCGACAGCACGAACCGCCGGCCTTCGGCGAAGGCGGCATCGGCCACCGTGACCGACAGCCGCGCCGCCCCGCCCGCGCAGTCGAGCAGCACGACAAGCGCAAGCGAGCCGTAGTCGTCGGCCATCGCCCGCAGGACCCCGGCCAGCACCTGGCCGTAACCGGGCAGGCCCGGTCCGGTCGACAGCAGGACCTGCCCCGGCCCGAGGTCGCGCACCTCGATCGAGGGCAGGCGCAGGTCGGGGACTGCAAGGCCGACGCGGTCGGGCAGATCGTCAAGCGAATGCAGGAACTCGGCGAAGGTCTCTCCGCCGAACCGCAGCAGCCGCCGGATCGCCTCGGTGTTCGGATGGCGCACGAGGTAAGTGCCCAAATCCTCAAGCAGCATCTCGCGCGGCAGGCCCGTGCGTTCGGCCAGCGCGTCGAGCACCCGGCCCGTCAGGGCGTCGTCATAGATCAGCATGGCCTCGAAGCCGGTGAGCCCCGGCTGCGCCGCCTCGGCGGATGCCCGGCCCGTCACCTGTCGGACCGGCACCCTAGGGGGGCGAGGCTTAACAAAGCCCGAAGCCGGGCGCGCGTCAGAAGGGTACGGTAAACTGTCTGTCACCGATGGTGATCGCGTTGATCCGCGCAGGCCCGGCGCTGAAGCCGCCGTCCTGGAGCCGCTCGATCAGGGCGTCGGTCTCGGCGAAGTCGGGCGGCGGGATCGAAAAGACCTCGGCCGCGTCGGCCCGGCGGAACACCGGCTCGGGCACGATCACCTCGCCGCGCAGGAGGCCGAAGGACTTGTAGAACAGGATCGCCTCGTTGCCCGGGGTCCCGGGGACAAGGTCGTGCACCACCAGCACGCAGCCAGGCCGCCCCGACGGCGTGAGGTCCTTGCAGCCGTCGAGGAAGCTCGCGACGCTGCCGGCGTACCAGGGCAACACGTAGCGGTCGAACTCGGCCACCGCCTCGGGCGGGACCACGGGCATCAGCGCGCGCAGCTGGGCGCGGGCGTTCAGGATCACCGGATCGCGCGGCACGTCCCAGAACGCGTAGCGGTCGGGCGCCTGCGCCGACAGGGCCAGCCTCTCGCGCAGCCGCGCTTCGTCGGGGTGGCCTGCGGCCAGCGCCTCGATCCGTGCAAGCGCCGCGCGCCCCGCCCTGCCCCAGTCGTGCCGAAGCGTCCAGAGGTCGACCTCCTCGACGCCAAGCCGTCCGTCCTCGAGCCGCGCCACCTGGTCTGCGGCTGCAAGCCGCCCGGCATCGAGCAGCGGGCTGAGCCAGGCCGCCGCCAGCGCCACCAGCACAAGACCCATCCAGCCGTTCGCGGCGCGGAGGCGCCCACGCCAGCCGCGCCCGCGCAGCACCGCGACGGCATAGGCAAGTCCGTAGGCCAGAAGCACCCCGCCCGCGACCCCGGCCGCGATCCGCGCGGGGCTGAGCCCCGCATCGCCGTAGCGCTGCCGCAGCGCCTCGAGCGCGAGCCCGGCCACGACGGGCAGCAGCAGCCCCAGCCCGGCGGTGCCCGCAAGGGTCACGGCTCCGCGACGCACGGCCCGGTCGTCGGCATCGACGCCGACCGCGACCAGAAGCAGCATCGCGAGCCCGATCCCCAAAAGGGTCGCCGCCGGCGACAGCGCACCGAAGAGGCTGCCGACCCCCTGCACCGGCACCGCCGCCACGAAGACGGCCACCACGAGCAGGACCGGAAGGATCAGAAGCCGCAGAAGCCGCAGCAGCAAGGCGGGCGAGGCGAGGCCCGGCAGTTCGTCGATGGTGGCCAGCGCCAGCCCGCCCACCAGGCCGCTGAACGCCGCGGGCAGCCAGTCGATCCGCATCAGCCGCCCGATCAGGTCGATCCCGACCAGCTTCAAAAGCTCGTTCGACATCATTGCCGCCAGCCAGGCGATCGCCACGAACACTGCCGCGGCGGCAATCCTGAGGACCATGCCCCAGCTTTCCTCGAACAGCGTCGGATAGTCACGCCAGCCGACCCCCGGCCGCAGTGCCGCGACGAGGTAGGGCAAGGGCAGCACCAGGACGATGGCATAGGCAAAAAGCGCATCCGGGCGCCCGAACAGCTCGTCCAGCGTGTCGTAGCGCAGGCTCGCCCAGCCGAGCAGCGCCGCCGCGATCCCGGCGGGCACGGCCGCCCAGGGCAGCGCGGCGCGCAGCCTCAGCGGGCCGACCAGCGCCAGCAGCGCCGTGAAGTAGCCCGCCGTGAAGGCCAGCAGCAGGACATAGAGCTGCGGGTCCGCGATCCGCTGCGGCAGCTGCCGCACAAGAACCCATCCGGCCAGCCCCGCGGCCGTGCCGATCGCGCCCAGCGCTGCGCGCCGCGCCAGCCTTGCCGCCTCGCCTGCCGATCCGGCCATCCGCGCCGCACCCCGTCTCTGTCCCGACACGGGGGGCACCCTACCGGCCGTCGGTCCCGTAATGGAAAGGGTGACGCCGGGCTCCGGCGGCCGGACGGCGCGCGCCCCGCACCCGCCGCGGCCGGACCGGCAACCGGCCCGGACACGCGCGGGCCGTGGACCTGCGGGCATCCCGCGCGCGCCCCGCGGGGTGACCGGTCAGAAGTCGGTCGGCGCGCCGCCGGCGGCCTTGCGGCGGGCGACGAAATCGCGGAGTTCCTCGTGGATGCCGTCCTCCATCGGCGGCGGCTCGAATTCGGCCAGGATCGCCTTGTAGATCCGGTGCGCGCGTTCCGCCGACCAGACGCTGCCGTCGAGCGCCCAGGACTCGAAGTTGCGCCAGTCCGACGCGATGGGCTGGTAGAAGGCGCTGGTGTAGCGCGCCTGCGTGTGCTGGCAGCCGAAATAGTGGCCGCCCGGCCCGACCTCGGCGATGGCGTCGAAGGCGATGTCCTCGGGCGTCGTCGCCCAGGTCGCCTCCTCGAAATACCGCTGGATCATCTGCAGCACCTCGCAGTCCATCA
>JALORM010000063.1 GCA_025458985.1 Paracoccaceae bacterium
GCCATCTCGATCAGGGTCACCTGCAGGCCCCTTTGCGCGGCGACCGCCGCCGCCTCGAGCCCGATGTAGCCGCCGCCGACGATCAGCACCCGCGCGCCGGGGCGGAACTCGGCCCGCATCGCGTCGATGTCGGCGAGCGTCCGCACGGTGTGGACGCCGCCCAGCGCCCCGCCGATCGCGGCGGGCAGGCGCCGCGGGACCGACCCCGTCACCAGCGCCAGCTGGTCCCAGGCGACGGTCTCGCCCGACACGGTCAGCCGCTTCCCGGCCGGGTCGATGGCCGTGACGGCGGCGCCGAGGCGCAGCGCGATGCCCTGGTCGGCGTAGTAGCCCTGGGGCCGGAGATAGAGGCGGTCTTCCTCCATCTCGCCCAGAAGGTACTTCTTCGACAGGGGCGGGCGCTGGTAGGGGGGCACGGGCTCGTCGCCGAAGATCGTGACCTCGCCCGCGTAACCCAGCGTCCTGAGCCGCGCGGCAAGCGAGGCCGCCGCCTGCCCGGCGCCGACGATGGCGATATGCGGCATCGTTGTTCCCCTGCTCCGGCCCCGCTCTGGTCGGCCCGCCTTCGCGAGGCTATATCCCGCCCGGATGGAAACGCAAAGCGCGAGGGACCCCGCGATGACGATTGCCGTAGGTGACAGGCTGCCGGACGCCACCATGATCCGGATCGGCGCAAACGGGCCGGAACAGGTGGACCTGGGCCAGAAGCTCAAGGGCCGCAAGGTGGTGCTGTTCGGCCTGCCAGGCGCCTATACCGGAACCTGCACCTCGGCCCATGTGCCGAGCTTCGTCCGCACCAAGGACGGTTTCGATGCCAAGGGCGTGGACGAGATCATCTGCGTGTCGGTCAACGACCCCTTCGTGATGAAGGCCTGGGGCGAGTCGACCGGCGCGGCGGCGGCGGGAATCACCTTCCTGGCCGATGCCGATGCCGCCTTCACCAGGGCGGTCGGCATGGCATTCTCGAACCCCGCCGTCGGCTTCCACGACCGCTCGAAGCGCTATGCGCTGTATGCCGAGGACGGGGTGGTAAAGGTGCTGCATCCCGAGGAAAGCCCCGGCGTCTGCGACGTGTCGGGCGGCGAGTCGATGCTTCGGTCGATCTGAGGGCAGGCGGGCGGGCGCCGCTAGCCCGGCGCCCTCTTTCCCGCATTGACCTCGCAGAGGCAGGTCACCGGCTCGGAATGGTCGCGCTGGACCTCGGCCTCGCCGGCGTACCTGTCCATCAGGCGCGCAAGCTTCAGGTCAAGCTCGGTAAGGCCCTGCGCGTCGTGGGTCGTGAGCGTCACGTCGACGGTATTGTAGACGTTCGTCCACTCGGGGTGATGGTTCAGCTTTTCGGCGGCGAGCGCCGCGCGGGACATGAAGGCCCAGGCCTCCGAGAAGCTGCGGAACTTCCAGATCTTGCGGATCGCGTCGCGGTCGGGGATCGCGCCCCAGCCGCTTTCCCCAAGGGCAGGCAGAGCCTCGTTGCGGGCTTCGCTGGTCAGTCGTTCGGCCATCGGTCCTCTCCTCGGGTCTGCCGTATGCGCCGGCGGTCGGGCGCGTGCATCACGTCGATGCGCCGGCCTTCAGTTTCTCTGCTGCCGCATCGTCAAGCGCGTCCGCGCGGCGGAAGGCCGTGCGGGCGGACAGCCGCTCGCGATAGGCGAGGAACGCCGGGCGGGCGGGAAGCGTGCCGAACTGCGTGCCCCAGGTCACCGCCGCGCCGACATAGACATCGGCCGCCGTGAAGGCCGGGCCTGCGATCCACTCGCGGCCGTCGAGCGCACGCTCCAGCGTGGTCACCGTGTCGGCATAGTCGCCGTAGCCGAACATGCGCTTCTTCTCGGGGTCGGGGTCCCAGCCGACGGCGTGGTTGGTCACCGCCTGTTCCAGCGGGCCGGCCGCGAAGAACAGCCAGCGGTAGTAGTCGGCCCGATCGCCGGGCTCCGGCGCCAGGCCCGCCCCGGGGAAAGCGTCGGCGAGGTAGGCGCAGATCGCGGCGCATTCAGTGACGGTGCGGCCGTCGTGCCGGATCGCCGGAACCTTTCCCATCGGGTTGATCGCCAGGTACTCCGGCCCCTTCATCGTGGTGGCGTAGTCGAGGATGACCGTCTCGTAGGGCTGGGCCACCTCCTCCAGCATCCAGCGCGCGACGCGGCCGCGCGACATCGGGTTGGTGTAGAAGGTGAGGTCAGCCATCGGGGGTGCTCCGACTATGAACAAAATATGAACATAGCCGATTCTCAGCCCTTCCGGAAGGGCGCGTAGGCCGCCAGCGCCTCGTTCTCGTGGGCGACGGCGTCGCGTTCGCTGTCCAGATACCGCGCCACCGCGCTGCGGAAGCCGGCATCGGCGATCCAGTGCAGCGAATGGCAGGTGGCGGGCAGGTAGCCGCGGGCCAGCTTGTGCTCGCCCTGCGCGCCGGCCTCGACCCGGGGCAGGCCCAGGGCGATGGCGTGGTCGATGGCCTGATAGTAGCACAGCTCGAAATGCAGGCAGGGATGGTCCTCGACGCAGCCCCAGTAGCGGCCGTACAGCGTGCCGCGTCCGATGAAGTTCAGCGCCCCCGCCACGGGGCGGCCGTCGCGCACCGCCAGCACCAGCAGAATGTCGTCGGCCATCGTGCGGTGCGCGACGTCGAAGAAGGCGCGCGTCAGGTAGGGCCGGCCCCACTTCCGTGCGCCGGTGTCCTGGTAGAAGGCCCAGAACGCCTCCCAGTGTTCGGGCGTGAGGCCGGCGCCGGTCAGGCGGACGATCTCGCCGCCGAAGGCCAGCGCGGTCTCGCGCTCCTTGCGGATGGTCTTGCGCTTGCGCGAGGACAGCGTGGCGAGGAAGTCGTCGAAGCTGCCGTAGCCCGGGTTCTCGAAGTGGAACTGCTGGCTGGTCCGGTGCAGAAGGCCCATCGCGGCGCCGGCCTCGGCCTCGTCCGCCGTGCAGAACGTGGCGTGGAGCGACGACAGGCCGTTCCCCTCGGCCAGCCCCACCGCGCCGCGGATCAGCGCCGCGCGCCCCTCGGCCTCGCGGCCCGGGCGGGTCAGGAATCTCCGGCCCGTGGCCGGCGTGAACGGCACCGCGATCTGCAGCTTGGGATAGTAGCGCCCGCCCGCGCGTTCGTAGGCATGGGCCCAGTTGTGGTCGAAGATGTATTCGCCCTGGCTGTGGCCCTTGGCGTAAAGCGGCGCGACGGCGACGATCTCGCCCCCCTGGCGCACGGTCAGGTGGTGCGGCTCCCATCCCGTGCCGGGGCCGACCGAGCGGCTGTCCTCCAGCGCCGCAAGGAAGCGGTGCGTCGTGAAGGGGTCGGCCGGGCGGCCGCCGTCCGCGGCCTCGGGGCAGGCGCAGGCATCCCAGTCGGATGCCGGGATGTCGGCGATCTGGTCCAGCACCTCGACGGTGAGGGGTGTGTCGTCCATCTGCGCGCCCTGCCCTTCGCCCCTGAAGGTGGGGTGGCCCCCGCCCCGGTCAAGCGGCCCTCAGGCCGCGGAAATCGCGGCCGGGTAGCCTTCGAAGGTAACGTTATGGGCGACGCGGCGCGCCTCGGCCTCGGCCTCGGGCGAGCGGATCGTCCAGCACAGGACGGCGGCGCCCGCGGCCTTCAGCTCGGCCACCCGCGGGCGGGCGAGGTCCTTTGCCTCATGCGACACGAAGCTGGCCCCCACGCGGTCGTAGTCGGGGATGCCGCGCAGCCGCTCGCGGGTCGGGGCTGGAATCGTCTCCCAGTCCTTGGCAGCCCATGCCGAGGTCGTGAGGCCGCGCGCCACCCCCGGCGCGGCCTCGGCGAAGGCGGCGATCGAATGGGGGTTGAACGACATCACCGCCACCGGGCCGCGGTAGCCGGCAAGGTCTGCCGCAACGGCCGCCTCCAGCGCGCCAACGTCCGGCCCCATCGTCCCGTCCTGGTCCTTGATCTCGACCAGCAGGGGAACGCGCCCGCCGACAAGCTCCAGAACCTCGGCCAGCGTCGGCACTGTCTCGTCGGAAAACCGCAGCGGGATGCGCGAAAGCTCGGCCGCGCTGCGCTGCCGGAGGGGGCCAGCCTCGGGGGTCAGGCGCCTCAGGTCGTAGTCGTGGAACACCATCGCGCGGCCGTCGGCCGACAGCTGGACGTCGCACTCGATGCCGTAGCCGGCCGCGATGGCGGCGGCGAAGGCGGCGCGCGAGTTCTCGGGCCGGCCGGCTTCGCGGTCGTGGTAGCCGCGATGGGCCAGCGGCGGGCCGAGGAAGGCGGGCGGCAGCGGGATCATTCGACCTCGAAGATGCCTTCGATCTCGACCGCCACGCCGAAGGGCAGCGACGCCGCCGAAACCGCCGAGCGGGCGTGCCGGCCGGCATCGCCCAGGATCGCCACCAGCGTGTCCGAGGCCCCGTTGATGACCTTGGGCTGGTCGGTGAACTCGGGCGTGGAGTTGACGAAACCGGTCAGCTTGACCACCCGGCGCAGCTGCCCCAGGTCGCCGCCGCAGGCCGCACGCACCTGCGCCAGCAGCGACAGCGCGCAGGCCCGCGCCGCGGCGGCGCCGTCCTCGACCGACAGGTCCTGACCCAGCTTGCCGGTGATGAAGCTTCCGTTTGCCTGGCTGATCTGGCCCGAGACGTGCACAAGGCTGCCGGTCCGCACCCAGGGCACGTAGTTTGCGGCCGGGGCGGGGGCATCGGGCAGGCTGAGCCCCAGTTCGGCAAGCCGGGCGTCGATGGCGGCGGTCATGGCGGGTCTCCCTTCCGGCGGCGGGGTGCGCGGACCTTCGGGCGCCCCTGCAGCGCGCAAGCGCGCTTCGGCGACCTGTCTATCCGGGACCGATGCGGGGCGGAACCGGAAAATCTGCCCCTGCGAAGGGCGCAGCCTGCGACTGTGGGAGCCGGCCGGGGGCCGACGACCGACAGGCGCAGCCACGCGACATTTCTGTGGCGCCGGTCTCTGCCGATCGGGCCGTGGAGTCGGTGGCAAAGCGGGATTCGGGGGTGTCCTTCCGCGCCAAGTGGTCTAAGACGGCACCCTAGGGAGAGAAGGTTGAGCATTTCGTCGCGATCCCCCGTTTCCGCCAGGCGCGTCGCCGCCTTTCCGCTCGTGGCCGCCTTGTCCGCCCTGTGGCTTTCTGCCTGCAGCCCTGCGCCGGTGGCGACCGGCATCAACGACCCGAACGAAGCCGCCAACCGCCGGGTGCACGACTTCAACAAGGCCGTCGATACGGCCGTGTTCCGTGGCGGCGCCGAGGGGGTCGAGGCGATCCCTGCCCCTGTGCGCCGTGCGGTCGGCAATGTCGGCGGCAACCTCGACATGCCGCGGATGGTGGTCAACGACCTGCTTCAGGGCAACGTCGACGACGCGATCCACAACGGCTTCCGTTTTCTCGTCAACACGACCTTCGGGCTTGGCGGTCTTCTGGACCCGGCAACCGACATGGGGCTGGACGCGCGCACCACCGACTTCGGCGAGACGCTGCATGTCTGGGGCGCCCGCGAAGGTGCCTATGTCGAACTGCCGTTCCTCGGCCCGTCGACCGAGCGCGACACCGCGGGCAGCATCGTCGACCTGGCGCTCAATCCGCTGCGCTTCGCGCTGCCGGACCGCGAGCTGCGCGCCGCGAGGGCGCTGCGCTTCGCGGCGCGGCTGAACGACCGCGCAACCTTCGCGACGACGATCGATTCGGTCCTGTACGACAGCGCGGACAGCTATGCGCAGGCGCGGCTGCTCTACCTCCAGAACCGCCGGTTCAAGCTGGGCGGGCCCGAGGGAGCGGCTGACGCTGACGATCCGTTGAGCGATCCTTTCTTCGACCCCTACGACGACCCATATGGGGAAGGACTTGCTGCAACCCCGGCTGCCACGGCAGAGCCTGACCCGCTGACCGACCCCTTCTACGACCCCTACGAGGATCCGAATGTCCGCTGACACCACCCGCCGCTCGCTGATCCTTGCACTTGCCGCGATTCCGGCTGCGGCCGCCCTTCCCGGTGCCGCCGCGGCGCTGTCGGTCGGGCAGGCGCGCGAGCTTGTCGACCGCGTCGTGGGCGAGATCAACGGCGTGATCAACTCGGGCCGGTCGGTCAACGCGATGATCGCCGATTTCGAACGCATCTTCGCGCGCTATGCCGATGTTCCGGTGATCGCCCGAAGCGTGCTGGGACCGGCCGCGCGGTCCGCAAGCGCGGCCGAGCTTGCCGCCTATACCGAGGCGTTCCGGGGCTACATGGCGCGCAAGTACGGCAAGCGGTTCCGCGAGTTTGCGGGCGCGCAGATCGAGGTGACGGGGGCGCAGCCGGTGCGGACCTACTTCGAGGTCGTCTCGGTCGCGCGGCTGCGCGGGCAGTCGCCGTTCGAGGTGCGCTGGCAGGTGTCCGACCGGTCGGGCCGCGACCTGTTCTTCAACCTCATCATCGAGGGCGTGAACATGCTGGCGGTGGAACGCCAGGAGATCGGCGCCATGCTGGACCGGCGCCGGGGCAGCCTTGCGGCGATGACCGAAGACCTGCGCCGCGCCGGCTGACGCGGCCCGGCGCTACCGGAACAGATCGTTCAGCACGTCCAGCAGGATGCGTTCGGCCACATCGCCGTCGTTGCGCGGCCGCTGGTTGCCCGACGGCGCCTGCGGAAGGTACTGGTCTTGCGCGACCGGCAGCGGCTCGGGGCCCGGATCCATCGGCAACGGCGACGGCGGCACGCCCTCGTGCACCCGCACCATGACCTCGTGCCAGATCTCGGCCGGCAGACCGCCACCGTTCACGCCGTTCAGCGGCTTGTTGTCGTCGTAGCCCATCCAGACGCCGGCCACATAGTCGCCCGTGAAGCCGATGAACCAGGCGTCGCGTGCGCTCTGCGTGGTTCCGGTCTTGCCCGCGGCCTCGCGGTCGGGAAGCCGCGCGCGGCCGCCGGTGCCGTCGGTCACCACCTTGTTCAGCATGTAGACGAGCTTCAGCGCCGCCTCGCGGGTGATGACCTGGTCGCCGATGCCGCTTCCGGCGCTCATCAGCGGCTCGGTCTCGCCCACAAGGCGCAGCTCGGCCACCCCGTACGGCGTGACACGCCGCCCGCCAGCCAGGAAGCCGGCATAGGCACCCGTCATCTCGAGCAGGCTTGCCTCCGAGGCGCCCAGCGCCACTGCGGCGCCCGGCGCAAGCTCGCCCGTCAGGCCGAAGCCCTCGGCCACTTCCTTCACGCGCTCGCGCCCGACCGATTCGGCCACCCGCACGGCCGAGACGTTGAGCGAATTGGCCAGCGCCTCGGTCAGCGTCACCTGCCCCCGGTAGCGGTTGTCGTAGTTGCGCGGGGTCCAGGGGGGCGAGCCCGCCTCGTTGACGGTGATCTGCTCGTCCAGGATCGTGTCGAAGGGCCCGTAGCCCAGATCCATCGCGGCAGCGTAGATGAACGGCTTGAACGTCGACCCGGTCTGGCGCAGCGCCTGCGTGGCCCGATTGAACGACCCCGGCGGCTGCACCGTCTTGCCGCCGACCATCGCGCGCACCGCGCCGTCGGGCGACATCACGACGATCGCGGCCTGCGCCTCGGACCCTTCGCGCAGCTTGGTTGAAAAGACCTCGGCCAGCCCCTCTTCGGCCGCGCGCTGGATGCGATGGTCCAGCGTGGTACGGATCACGACATCCTCGGTCGTCTGGCGGGTGAGGAAGTCGGGGCCTGCATCCATCAGCCAGTCGGCGAAGGCGCTGCCGGCTTCGGCGCGGGCCGTCCGGCTGAGGGTGGCGGGGTTCTCGCGCGCCCGCGCGGCCTGATCGGCAGACAGGTAGCCCTGCTCGGCCATCAGCCCAAGAACCACCTGCGCGCGGTCGCGCGCGCGCTGCAGGTTGCCGGTCGGCGAATAGTAGGACGGCGCCACCAGAAGCCCGGCCAGCATCGCCGCCTCGGGCGGGGTGACTTCGGCCGCCGACTTGCCGAAATAGCGCTGCGCCGCGGCCTCGAACCCGCGGGTTCCGGCCCCAAGGTAGGCGCGGTTGAGGTAGATCGTCAGGATCTCGTCCTTGGAATAGCGCATCTCCATGCCGATGGCGTAGAGCGCCTCCTTGGCCTTGCGCCAGATCGTCGTGCGGCGGCAATCCGCCTCGTAGGCCGATTCGCTTTCCCATTGCGCGCTGTCGTA
>JALORM010000064.1 GCA_025458985.1 Paracoccaceae bacterium
AACACCTCGACGCAGTCGACGGTCGCGGCCGCCGGCGCAACAGGGAAGGCCCGGAGGTAGTCCGGGCTGCGGCAGTCGCCGAAGCCGGCCTGCGCTGCCCTGGGGGCGAGCCATGCCAGCCCCACCGCGAAGATGGCCGCCCCGACCACAGCAGATCGCCGCATCGCCTCCTCACATGGCACCCCGAGGCAAGCCTGCGCACAGCCCGACCCTCTGTCAACGCCGCATTCCTCGTTGCGGACCGCTGGCCGAGGGGCTATAGACCCCATCGCAGGCACCCGTAGCTCAGCTGGATAGAGTGCTGCCCTCCGAAGGCAGAGGTCACAGGTTCGAATCCTGTCGGGTGCGCCAGATCATCACCAGGCTGATACCTGCCGCGGGTGACCGGATCAGCGGTCGTGCGAGGCAGGTCGCGGATGCTGCGGCAGCCGGTTTGCACCATCGATCGAGGGCGTCCGGACGAGGCCACCGACCGAGGACGCGGCAGGCGGCCCGTTCCCGGGCCCTTGCCGGCGGTTCCCGGGCGGCCTGATGCCGCAGGTGCATTGCTGCGGTGCAGAAAGTCGTTGCGGCGGGGCGGGCGACATGCTGATGTGCACCCCGGGCATCCGCAACCGGAAGGGGCTCGCCCATGGGACATGTCATCACCTTCGCGCAGCAGAAGGGCGGGTCGGGCAAGACCACGCTCGCGGCGAACCTCGCCGTGGCCTACGCCCGGCGGGGGCAGTCGGTCGCGCTGCTCGACACCGATCCGCAAGGCTCTCTCGGACGCTGGTTCCTCGCGCGGCGCGAGCGCGGAGATCCCGGGATGGACTTCTCGACCGCCTCGGCGTGGGGCGTGGGGTACGAATGCGAGAAGCTGCGCGGCTCGCACGACTGGGTGATCGTCGACACGCCGCCGAAGGTCGATGCCGACCTCAGGCCTGCGCTGCGCGAAAGCAGCCTGATCGTGGTGCCTGTCGCGATGAGCCAGGTCGACCTCTGGGCGACCGAAGCGGTCCTCGACCTGGCCCGGCGCGAGCGCAGGCGCGCGCTTGTCGTGCTGAACCGGGCGCGGGCGGGGACGCGGCTTGCCGGCGAGATCGCGGACGGCATCGGCGCGCTCGATGCCGATCGGGCGCGCACGGTATTGGGCAACCGCGTCGCCTTTGCCGAGGCGCTCGGGCAGGGGTATGGCGCGCAGGAGCGGGGCAGGGGTGCCTGGAGCGCCGAGATCGAGGCGCTGGCCGACGAAGTGGCGGCCGCGGCCGAACCGGGCTGAGCCGGCCCGCGGGCCGGGCGGTCACTCTCCCATCATGCGCTCGAGGTCGGCTTCCGTGTAGTGGTGGCGGACCTTGTCCGCCTTGCCGGGGCGGAAAACCGGGTCCTGCGGCAGGCAGCCCGGCCCGCAGAGGAGCCGCACTTCGCGCGCCCGGTGGTCCGAGAACCAGAACCGCCCGCCGGGTGTCGAGATGTAGCCGTCAGTCCGCGCCGCGATGTCCGACATCAGGTCCTGGAGCGAGGGGATCTCGTTGATCGATCCCGCGTCGTAGGAGGCGTGGGTGTGGTAGCTGGCGATGATTCGCTGGAACGGCGGCGGCGAGCCTAGGTCGCAGGAATTGTACTTGCCCCGGCGGGGTTTCGTGGCCGTCAGGCGGCCGTCAGGACCGCGGGCGATGTAGCCGCAATACTCGCGGTCCTCCAGGATCGAGCGCACCTGGATGGCGGCAAGAATCTCCTTGGCGAAGGCGGCTTCGTCTTCGGCCTGGGCAGCCGCCGACAGCGGAAATGCAGCCAGAACCATGCCCAATTGTACACACCTGGCGAACAAAGTGGCGGATCGCATCCGATTGGCACTTGACCTTGCGCGTAACCGCCATCCGGCGAGCAAACCTCCGCCCATGTTTCGCCCCGCTTGCAAGCGAGTCTTGCCCTGCAACCAGAGAGGGGTACTTGTCGAGTCGTCGTCGACAGGAGCCCGGGGAAGTTCTTGACGAGGAGCATGGGGATGATCCGACTCGCTGCCGCGCTGCTGCTGACCCTTGGACTGGCCGTGCCGGCCGCGGCCTCGTGCCGGGCGCCGTCCGACGCCGAACAGATGGCCCAGAATGTCGGGCGGATGGTGAATGCCGAGCGCCAGCGCCGCGGCCTGCGCCCGCTGGAGTATTCCAACGGCCTGGCGCGCGTGGCGGGCCGCCACGCCTGCGACATGGTCCAGCGCAACTACTTCTCGCACGTCTCGCCCAGCGGCACGACCCCGATGCGCCGCGTCAAGGCCGAGGGCGTCTGCACCCGCGCCACCGCCGAGAACATCGCGATGGGCTACACCTCGCCGGACCGTGCCTTCCAGGCGCTCGTCGATTCGCGCAAGCACTACGAGAACATGATGAGCAACCGCGTGAACTCGGTCGGGATCGCGGTGGTCGAGCCCCAGCCGGGGCAGGGCGGCGGGCGCCGCTGGGTCATGGTCCTGGCGAACCGCTGCTAGGCGCATCGGCGTCAGGTCGGCATGGTGAAGGGCGGCAGACTGTCGAATGCGGCGCGCAGCGCGTCGCCCCAACCCGACGAGATGGTCTGGAAATACGGATCGTCCGCCCGGATGCGCCCCTCACGCCCTGCGCGGAAGCTGGCGTTCTCGTAGACCAGGTAGTCGATCGGCAGGCCAACCGACAGGTTGGCCTTGATCGTCGAATCAAAGCTGACCAGCAGGAGCTTGATCGCGTCCTCGAAGGTCATCCCGGGATCGAAGGCGCGCACGAGGATCGGGCGGCCGTACTTCGTTTCGCCGATCTGGAAGAAGGGCGTGTCGTCCGACGCCTCGATGAAGTTGCCCTCGGGATAGATCAGGAAAAGCCGCGGCGCGCCCTCGCCGATCTGGCCGCCCAGGATCATCGTGGCGTTGAACGAGGCGTCGGCGCGCTGCCCGTTCGGCGCGTTCGACTTGATCACCTCGCGCAGCGTCTCGCCGACCAGCCGCGCCACCTGGAACATCGACGGCTCGCCCAGCACGGTCGGCACCCGTTCCCCCGCCGCCTTCGACCGTTCGTCGAGCAGGCTGACCACGGCCTGCGTCGTGGCAAGGTTGCCCGCGGTCAGCAGCGTCACGAACCGGTCCTGACCGGACCAGCTGTGCATCTTGCGGAAGACCGAGATGTTGTCGACGCCCGCGTTGGTGCGGGTGTCGGACATGAACACAAGCCCCCGGTCCAGCCGGAGCGCGACGCAATAGGTCATCGGGCGATTCCTCGGGTCTGGCGCCGATTACTGCTGGACCTGAATATCCACCGCAAGGCTTTCCTCTCCGTGATCGCCGAAGCGGAGGCCCAGAACCGGGGCGGCCTCGCGGTAGTCGAGCCCGGTCGCCACGCGGATGTAGCGGGCATCGGGCGAGATCCCGTTCGACACGTCGAAGCTGACCCATCCCAGTCCCTCGACATGGGCCTCGACCCAGGCATGGCTGGCGTCCTGGTGCACCCGGTCGTTCAGCATCAGGTAGCCCGACACGTAGCGTGCCGGCACACCCATCGCCCGCGCTGCGGCCAGAAACACATGCGCGTGGTCCTGGCAGACGCCATGGCCGTGTTCCAGCGCCAGTTCGGCGGTGGTGTCGGAGTCGGTCCGTCCGACGCGGTAGGCCACCGACTCGCGCACCCGCAGCGACAGCGCGTGCATCCGCGCCAGATCGTCGGTGAAGTCGCTTGCAAGGCCGCGGATCAGTGCGCGGGTGCGGTTGCCGGCGCGTGTCAGTTCGGTGGCGCGCTGGAACAGCCAGAGCGGCGCGAAGCCCTGATGACGTCCGACAACGCCGCTCAGGTCGTCGGTCTCCACCTCGCCTTCCGAGGTGACGACGATCTCGTGCCCGTCCCCTGCGAACGAGATCAGCATCACATGGTTCATGTGGTGGTCGTCGAATTCGACCTCGCGCACGCCGCCCTCGATCCGCGTCGTCCAGGACAGGACCTGCTGGCCCGGGCGGCTCTTCGGCGTCAGCCGCAGCTCCTGCAGGCCGTAGGACAGCGGCCGCTCGTAGCTGTAGGACGTGCGGTGAAAGACCTTCAGGCGCATGCGTTCATCCGAAAAAGCGGTAGTCGAGCTCGATCTGGATCCCGAGGGAGCAGATGTCCCGGAGGAAGTCGGTCAGGAATTCGTGCAACCCGCCCTCGAAGATCGTGTCGATGGTGCGGCCCTTAAGCTGTGCGTGCAGGGAGTCTGCCATTTCCTGCGAGCGGTGGCGGATGCCGTAGTCCTGTTCCAGATAGCCGAGGTTCTCGGCCAGCTTCCCGACCGAGAAGGCCAGGCTTCGCGGCATCCGGCTGTCGAGGATCACGAACTCCGCAATCCCCATGGGCGCGATCTCGCCGCCGGTCAGCCAGCGGTAGGCGCGCTGCCCGGCAACCGACCGCAGCACGGTTTCCCACTGCATGTTGTCGAGGGACGAGCCGATCTGCGCGAGCGATGGCAAAAGGACGTAGTACTTCACGTCGAGGATGCGGGCGGTGTTGTCCGCGCGTTCGAGGAAGGTCCCGATGCGGGCGAAGTCGTAGCCGTCGTTGCGCAGCATCGAGCCGTGCAGCGCGCCGCGCACCAGCGCGCTCTGCTGCCGGATCAGCGCGAGGACGTCATGCACGTCCTGCACCCGCACGGGGCGCTTCAGCGAGTCCCGGATCGACATCCAGGCTTCGTTCGTCGCTTCCCACACCTCGCGGGTCAGCGCGGTGCGCACGAGCCGCGCGTTCGAGCGCGCGGTCTCGACCGAGGACAGGACCGACGAAGGGTTGCCCGTGTCGCGCAGAAGGAAGTCGACGACCCGCGCGCCATCGAAGCTGTCGTAGGCGGAAAGGTAGGCGGACCGCGCGCCGGCGGTGTCGATGACCGAGGCCCATTCCTCGGAGGAATCCCCGCCGCGCACCAGCGCCATGCGGAACCCCGCGTCGACCAGGCGCGCGGTGTTTTCGCTCCGCTCGAGATAGCGGAACATCCAGAACAGGCCCCCTGCGGTCTTGCCGAGCATCAGTCCTCCAGCACCCAGGTATCCTTGGTGCCCCCGCCTTGCGAGGAATTCACGACGAGCGATCCCTTCTTCAGCGCGACCCGCGTCAGCCCGCCCGGCACGAGGTCGATCCGGTCTGGCGCGACCAGCACGTAGGGGCGCAGGTCCACGTGGCGGGGCGCAAGGCCCGCCTTCGTCAGGATCGGACAGGTCGAGAGCGCCAAGGTCGGCTGCGCGATGTAGTTGGCCGGCCGTGCGGCCAGCTTGGCGCGGAACGCGGCCAGTTCCTTCTTCGAGGCGGCGGGGCCGACCAGCATCCCGTAACCGCCCGAGCCATGCACCTCCTTGACCACCAGCTCGGCCAGGTGGTCGAGCACGAAGAACAGCGCGTCGGGGTCCGAACAGCGCCAGGTCGGCACGTTCTGCAGGATCGCCTTCTCGCCGGTGTAGAATTCCACGATGTCGGGCATGTAGCTGTAGATCGCCTTGTCGTCGGCGATCCCGGTACCCGGTGCGTTGGCGATCGTGATGCCGCCCGCGCGATAGACATCGAAGATGCCGGGCACGCCCAGCATCGAGTCGGGGCGGAAGATCAGCGGGTCGAGGAACTCGTCGTCGACCCGGCGGTAGAGCACGTCGATCGGCTGGTAGCCCTTCGTGGTGCGCATGGCGATGCGCCCGTCGACCACCCGCAGGTCGTGGCCCTCGACCAGTTCGGCCCCCATCTGGTCGGCAAGGAACGAGTGCTCGAAGTAGGCCGAGTTGTGGATGCCGGGCGTCAGCACCGCCACCACGGGCTTGCCCTCGCAGGCAGAGGGCGCCGAGGCCGCCAGCGACCGGCGCAGCCGCGTCGGATAGTCCGACACCGGGCGCACCCGGATGCGGGTGAAAAGCTCGGGGAACATCTGGAGCATCGTCTCGCGGTTCTCGAGCATGTAGCTCACGCCCGAGGGGGTGCGGGCGTTGTCCTCGAGCACGTAGAACTCGTCTTCGCCGGTGCGCACGAGGTCGGTGCCGACAATGTGGGTATAGACCCCGCCGGGCGGGGTCACCCCGATCATCTGCGGCAGGAAGGCGTCGTTGTGGACGATCAGGTTCTTCGGGATGCGGCCGGCGCGCAGGATCTCCTGCCGGTGGTAGATGTCGTGCAGGAAGGCGTTGATCGCGCGCACCCGCTGTTCGATCCCGCGCGCGAGGCGCGACCATTCCCGCCCCGACAGGATGCGCGGCACGATGTCGAAGGGGATCAGCCGTTCGTCCGCCTCGTCGGCGCCATAGACGTTGAACGTGATGCCGGTCCGTCGGAAGAAGGTCTCGGCCTCGTCCGACTTGCGGCGGAGCCGCGCGATGTCCTCGGCCCGGAACCAGCCGTCATAGTCCCGGTAGGGCTCGCGCGCGGTGGCGTCGCCCCCCAGCATCTCGTCGAAAAAGCGCGTCGTGCCGGCCATCCGGACCCGTCCCCCAACC
Source organism: Paracoccaceae bacterium (assembly GCA_025458985.1). Classification (GTDB taxonomy): domain Bacteria; phylum Pseudomonadota; class Alphaproteobacteria; order Rhodobacterales; family Rhodobacteraceae; genus JALORM01. Next base: position 6,437 of record JALORM010000064.1, read on the forward strand.
CCTGCGGCCTGGTCTGTCTGGGCCGATTGAATGCCGCGGTTCGGGGCGGTGCAACCGTTTTGCGTCGCGACTGCGGGCACTTGCCTGAAAAACGGGCAGATGCAGGGCTCAGGCCTCGAGCCAGATTGTCACCGGCCCGTCGTTGACCAGCGCCACCTGCATGTCGGCGCCAAAGCGGCCCGTCGCCACCGGGATGCCAAGCCCGCGCAGGCCGGCGGCGGTGCGCTCGTACAGCCGTTCGCCCGTCGAGGGGTCGGCGGCGGCCGAGAAGCCGGGCCGGTTGCCGCGCGCGGTGTCGGCGGCCAGGGTGAACTGGCTGACGACCAGCGCCGCGCCCCCGGTATCGAGGAGCGAGAGGTTCATCTTTCCGCCTTCGTCCTTGAAGATGCGCAGCTTCGACAGCCGCTGGGCCAGCGCGTCCGCGTTGGCCTCGCCATCGCCCTGCATCGCGCAGACAAGGACCAGCATGCCCGGCCCGATCTCGCCCAGCCGCTCGCCTGCCACAGTGACCGATGCCGCACTGACCCGCTGGACAAGCGCCCTCACACTTCGTGGCTCCAGGGCGGGTTGGCGCCGGCACGGCTGACTGTGACGGCCGCTGCGCGGCAGCCCAGCGACAGGGCAGCGCGGATCGTGTCGTCGGAAAGCGCTGAAAGCGCGGCCTTGCCGAGCGCGCCGGCGCGGTCGAGCGCGGCCAGCACGCCCGCGTTGAAGGTATCGCCCGCGCCGACGGTATCGGCGACCTCGACCCGCTCGCCCTCGACCCGGACCTCGCCGCGGGCGGTGAAGCCGCGCGCCCCGGCCGCGCCTTCGGTGATGCAGACAAGCTTCGGCCCCATCCGCAGAACCTCGCGGGACAGCGCACCGATCTCGCCCTTGCCCAGAAGCCAGCGCAGGTCTTCGTCCGACAGTTTGACGATGTCGGCCATCGCCATCATCCGCCCGATCCGGGCACGGTAGGCGCGTTCGTCGCGGATGAAGCCGGGGCGGATGTTGGGGTCGATCATGGTGACACGGGCGGGCGCCTCGCGCGCCATCAGCGCCTCGTAGGCGGTGCCGCAGGGCTCGGCCACCAGGCTGATCCCGCCCAGGAACACCGCCTTCACCTCGCGCGGCAGCTTCGGCAGGTCGGCCGGCGTCAGCATCCGTCCGGCGGTGTTCTCGTCGTAGAAGGCGTACTTCGCGTGCCCGTCCGTCAGCGTCACGAAGGCCAGTGTCGTCGGCCGGTCGGACCGGTGCGCGAGGCTTGTCACCTTCGAGGCGGCCAGCGCGCCGGCCAGCATCTCGCCGAAGAGGTCGTGCGAGAGGCCGGTGAAGAAGCCGGCTGGTGCGCCGAGGCGCCCAAGCGCGATGGCGGTGTTGAAGACCGCGCCGCCCGCATAGGGCGCGAAGGCTGCCTCGCCCGCCGCGGTCTGGCGCGGCAGCATGTCGATCAGGGCCTCGCCGGCACAGAGGATCATCGGGCACCTCGCTTTCGCATCCCCCGATCCTTAGCGGCGCAGCCCGCCCCGGGCAACGCCCCGCGGGCCGCACGGGGCCGGCGGCAGGCCTAGAATCCGCCGCCCTGGTCCTGCAGGTAGACGAGGTAGGCAATCCCCCCGGCGACGATCGCGCCGATCACCACGGCAAATGCG
>JALORM010000065.1 GCA_025458985.1 Paracoccaceae bacterium
CGGCCCTGAGACGGTCCAGCACCGGGGCGATCACCTCGATCTCTTCCCGGCCCATCAGGCCGCCCTCGCCGGCATGCGGATTGAGGCCCGCGACCGCGATCCGGGGCGCGGGCACGGCGAAGTCGCGGATCAGCGCGGCGCGGGTGATGCGGAGCGTCTGTTCCAGAAGCGCGGAGGTGAGAACCGCAGGCACCTCGGCCAGTGCGATGTGGATCGTGACCGGCACCACCCTCAGCAGCGGCGAGGCCAGCATCATCACCACGCGGTCGATCCCGGCCAGATGCGCCAGAAACTCGGTATGACCGGGGAAGGCGAACCCTGCGCCTTCCACAAGCGCGGCCTTCGAGATCGGTCCGGTGACCAGAGCCGAAGCCGCGCCCCGCATCGCCAGCCGCGCGCCCTCGGAGATCGCCTCGGCGGTGGCGGCGGCATTGGCCGGGTCGAGGCGGCCGGGCCGCGCCTCGGTGGGGAAGCGGCGCGGCAGGACCGGCAGCGCCCGGTCCGCGACCGACGCCGCCTGGGCGGGGTCCGCGATCTCGGCGACCGGTGTACCGGGGGGCAGGTGGCGGGCTCGCCGCAGGTCACGACGGGGACGCCGTCAGGCGCCGCCACGGCGGTCATGGATATCGGATGGCCGCATCGGCGCGCAGTTCGGCGAGGTAGCCGTCGGCATAGGCGGCCAGGCGCTGCGAGATGAGCTGGCCGCGCACCTGTTCGCGCGTCGGCCCGGCGCCTTCGGCGACCGCATAGGTGCGCCCGCAGAGCATGAGGAGGATCGGCACGCCCCCGCGCGAGAAGGTGGCAAGCGCCTCGTTGTCGTCGAGGACCGAGATCGCCTGGGCCACGTCGGCGGGGACCTGCGCCGCGGGCAGCGTCTCGCGGCGGAGCCGCTCTTCGGGTTGCCCCTTCGCCACGCCGTAGAGGTCATCGCAGGTGTCGACCTCGGCCGCCACGCGGGCCGCCTCGGCAGCGCTCGACACCGCATACTCGGCCCAGTCGATGGCAAGCGCCTGCGCTTCGGCGGCGCCGGTCTCGCGGATGTCGCGGACGAAGAACACGGCCACCGACTGCGCTGTCTCGACCGGCTGCGAGACGGTTCCGGGCGCTAGCCCCAGGACCCTGCCCGCCACTTCCGGCGGCAGCGCCGAGACCGGGGTCCAGTTGAGCCGCCCGCCGGCGCCGCGGGTGGGCGACGCAGACCGGGCGCGCGCCTCGGCGGCGAAGGCTTCCTCGGTCATCGTCTGCCCGGCAAGGCGCTGCACGACCTGCAGCGCCGCGCGGCGGTCGGCATCGGTTTCCACCCGCAGCACGATCTCGGACAGCAGGACCTGCACGCCGCCCTCGCGGTCGGTCTGCTGGAGCGCACGGTCGACCTCGGCGTCGCTGGGCTGGGCGCGCGGGCCGAATCGGGTGCGGATGACGCTGCGCCACAAGACACCCGACTCGACGAAGGCACGGAAGGTCTCGGGGGCGACCCCGCGCTGGCCGATCGCGGCCAGGAACTCCTCGGGGGTCAGGTTCGCGCGGCCGGCAAACTCGGCCATGCCGGCCTCAACCTCCTCGGGCGAGACGGTGACCCCGGCCAGCCGCGCGGCATCCTCCTTCAGGCGGTCCTCGATGAGCCGTTCGGTGGCAAACGCGACCGCATCGCCCTGCTGCCCCAGAAGCGAGAAGAACAGCGCGAACTGTTCGACCTCGTAGGCGGTCACGACCCGGTCGTTGACGTAGACCGCCGGGGCGAAGGGCGTGCCCTGCGCCTCGGCAGACGGCGCCGCGACCAGCGCCGCCAGTGCCAGCAGCAGGCCCGAAACCAGGGTTTTCAGTCGCGTCGTCATGCTCGCCTCGCCCGCCCCTTCGGCGCCGTCAGTTCACGCAGCCGCGCCGGGGAGCGCCGCCTTCGCCGCCGCTGCCGAAGCCCAGAAGCCCGACCGACAGCCCGAAATTCGTTGTCGGCCGCACACTAGTCGAGGACGAGAACCGACGCGAGAGGGAAAGATCGACCGACAGGCATTCGTTCTTCCAGCCGAGGCCAAGCCCGGCCCGGGTGGCACGCTCGGATTCGAAGTCGTAGCGCCAGTCGGCGCGACCGGTCCAGTTGCCCGCAAAGCGCCAGCTGCCGTCGAACACCCACTCGGTCACGTCGTCCGGGCGGCCTTCGGCAGGCGCCGCCAGAAGCCGGGTCAGCCCGGTCTCGACCGACAGGTCGGGGGTGTCGTAGCCCAGCGTCAGATCGGCCTTGGCAACGCCGAGATCGTCGTCGAAAAGCCCCCGCGCCGCGAACCGCACGCGGTTGGGCAGTCGCACGGTGGCCGCCAGCAGCCAGTCCGAGGGGTTTGCGTCCAGCCCGGTGCCGGGGCCGAAGGGCGCCGGGCCGTCCTCGCGGAAGATGCGCCCGGCCGTCAGCCCGGCCGACCAGCCCGCCGGGTCGTAGTGCGTCCAGCCCAGACCCACCGCGGCGCGCAGGCCGCCCTCGACCCCGTCCTCGCCCGGGAACCGCGAGAAGCCGAGCAGGTTCGCCTCGTCGAGTTCGGCGGTGACGCTGTCCTCGTTCGGGACCGCCTCGGGGTCGCGCGGCGACCAGGCCACCATCGCCATCGGCTCGAGCACCTGCAGCGCGCCCGAGGCGGACGCCCGGCTGAGCGGCCAGCGCAGGGTGAGGCCCGCCTGCGGAACCGCGCGCAGGACCGTGCCGGCAAAGGCGCTGTCGTCGCCGACGCCGTAGTGGTCGACCCGCAGCCCCGCCGAAAGGGTGGTCAGCACCCCGGGCCCGACGATCCCGGTCCGCTCCCATCCCAGCTCCGCACCCAGCCGCGCCACATCGCGACCCGCGCCGTCAAGATCGGAACTGCGATAGCCGCTCAGCGTGTCCACCCCGAAGGTCGCGACGCCGCCCAGAAGCCCGGGAACGAAGCGCCGTTCATAGCGCGCCTCGGTCAGGATCGTCGGCAGGGTGGAGTTGACCTCGCCCTCGCGGAGGGTTCGGTAGCCGAGCACGCGCGCCTCGATGGCCTCGTCGCGGCGGAACCGCGTGACGGCGAGCTGGGTTTCCAGCCGGTCCTGGCTGCCGAAGCCGTAGTCGGCGATATAGGCGTCGTCGCTGGCGGCCTCGATCCCGAAACTCAGGCGGAAATCGCGGGGCAGGGCAAACTCTCCGGTCCCGAAGACGTAGCCGCGCAGGCCTGCGGGGTCGATCTCGTCCTCCGAGATCGCGCCCACGAAGGCGATGTCGCCCGTGCGGAAGGCCCTGCGGAAGCGCCATTCCAGCGTCGTGGACCGCGACGCGATGAAGGGCGTCAGCGTCAGGTCGGCCGACCGGCCGAGCGTGATGAAATAGGGCAGGCGGAGGCCGGTGCCGAGGTTGCTGTTCGACCGCACCGACGGCGTCAGGAAGCCGGTCGCACGCTTCAGCGTGGGATCGGGAAAGCGCAGGCGCGGGATATAGGCGATGGGCACGTCCGCCACGCGGAACTGCGCGCCCTCGAAGTAGATCTGGCGCGCCAGTTCGTCGTGGATCACCCGGCGTGCGCGGATCGACCAGAGCGGCACGGGGCGGTTTGCGCAGATCTGGCAGGACGAGGCCACCACGCGGTCGAGCGTGGTGTAGCGGCCCTGGGTGCGGGCGATCTGGGCGGCGGCGAACTGCAGCTGCTGGTCGAGGACCAGCCGCGCGCTGCTGAGGATACCCTCGCGCAGGTCCGAAGACAGTTCCGCCGCGTCGGCAAAGATCGCCACGCGCTCGCCCTCGGTCAGGGTGATCGGGCCCTCGATGGTCAGCCGTTCGGCCGCCGCGTCATAGGCGATCCGGCTCGCCCGGAGGCGGGAACCGCGATAGAACACCTCGACCCCGCCACTGGCGATCAGGAGGTTGTCGCCGTCGATCTCGACCCGGTCGGCGACCAGCGTCGCCGCGTCCTGCGCCGCAGCCGGGGGCGCAGGCGCCAGCGCCAGCGCCAGGCCGATGGCCAGCGCCGCAAGCGCCGCGCGAAGCCGCGCCGGCGGTCTCATCCGTCCTCCAGGTGCAAGAGCAGCCCCAGCGAGGCGAGGATGCCCGCGACCGGCGGGCTCCAGGCCGCCAGTGCCGGAGCGATCTGGCCGCTTTCGCCCAGGACCTGCGCGAAGTTGCGCAGGAAATAGAGCGCAAACCCGAGCCCGATCGCCATCACCACCATCTGGCCCGTCCGGCCGAAGCGTGCGTGGCGCATGGTGAAGCCCGCACCGATCAGCATCATCGCCACCAGGAAGACCGGCAGCGCAAGCTCCATCTGGAGCCAGACCCGGTGCTGGCGCGCCGAGAAGCCGGCCGCCTCGAGCTGCGCGATGAAGGCCCGCAACTGCCAGATCGGCACCGCCGACGGCGTGGCAAAGCTGTCGCGGATCCGGTCTATCGTCAGGTCCGAGGGCAGGCGCAGGGATGCGTGGGTCACGGCCTCGGCCTCGGGGTTCACGCTGCCCGCGAGGCGCCATTCCTTGGCGTCGGTGACTTCCCAGGCGCCAGGCATCAGGACGGCCTCGCGCGCCTCGATGCGGCTGAGCGGCACGCCGTCGGGGTCAAACGCGATGAAGGTCAGCCCGTAAAGCCGCGTGCCATCGCGCGAGGCGCGGTCGGCGCGGATCACCGTCTGGCCCTCGGCCCCGCCCTGGCGCATCCAGAGCCCCTCGCGCGAGACCGACAGGACGCTCGCCTCGGCGCCGGCATAGCGCGCCGCCGCCGTTTCGTAGCGCAGCGACGTGGCGGCGACGATGGGGTTCAGTCCCGCCACCGCCAGCGCGCCAAGCACGGCCACGGTCACGACCGGCCCGGCAAGGCTCGTCAGCCCCGACCGCCCGGCCGCGCGCGCGATCACCAGCTCGCTCGACCGGGCAAGCCCGAGGCAGAGGACCAGCGTCGACAGAAGCACGATCAGAGGCAGGATGCGGTAGAGCGTCTCGGGTGCGGCGAGCAGCGCAAGCTCCAGCGCCTCGGCAAGGCCCAGGTCCGAGGTGTCGAAGCGCCGGACCTGCTCGACCATCTCCAGAAGCAGCAGGAAGCCCAGGAACGCCCCGAAGACGAGGCCGAATGCCTTGAGGTAGCGCCGCGCGAAGTACAGATCGAGCGTCATGCCGCCGCCCCGGCCGCCGGCAGCGCAGCGTCCCTGGGCCGGCGTCGCCGGCGCGAGGCCCAGGCCAGCAGCCCGACCGCAAGGCCCAGCCCCGCCGCGCCCGGCAGGTAGACAAGCGGCAGCATGGCCGTATCGGCAAGGGCCCGGTCGGCCACGGCGTTGTCCAGAAGCTGCACCGCGACAAGGGCGACGATCGCCAGCGCCACCTGCCGCCAGAAGCCGAACCGGCTGAACCCGCCCGAGACCAGCGCGGCAAAGCCGATCAGCGCGCAGACAAGGCCCAGAAGCGGCTGCGCGAAGCGGGCGTGCGCCTCGTAGAGCAGGACGCTCGCGGGCTTGCCGGTGGCGGCAAGGATCTCGTCGGTCGGCCGCAACAGCGCCGCCGTCGACAGCTCGCGCTCGTCCGTGCGGCCCCCGGCGCGGCGCCCGATCAGCCCCGCAAGGTCATAGGCGAAGTCCGAGAACCGCGTGGTGATGAGGCGGCCGGTGGCCGGGAAATGGGTCTGCGCCAGACCGTCGACCATCACGAGCTTCGGCCCGTTCTCGGCCCGCACCAGCAGCGCGCGCCGCGCGGTGTAGGTCGTGCGGCTGTCGGCTGCGCGGCTGTCGGACAGCAGCACGCCGTTCAGCGCGCCCGTCTCCTCGATCTCGCGGATGTAGACGGTCAACCCGTCGGCGGGATGCATGAAGCGCCCCTCGACCAGCAGACGCGCGGTCACGTTCTGGGCGATCTCGTTCTGCCGTTCGGACAGGGCGGCGCGGCTTGCGGGCACGATGACATGGGTGAGCCCCGCGATCAGCGCCGCCACGACAAGCCCGAAGACCAGCGGCGCCCGCGCCAGCCGGAACGGCCCGAGCCCGGCGGCCTGCGCCACCACCAGCTCGCTTTCCGTGGCAAGCCGGTTCGTCACCCAGACCGCGGCCGCGAAGGCCGAGACGGGCAGCACGAGGCGGATCACGTTGGGCAGCGTCAGCGCCGTGAGTTCCAGGAAAACACCCGCCGACTGCCCGTCCGAAATGATCTGGTCGAACAGCGCAACCGCCCGGTTCACCCAGTACACGCCGACCAGCACCAGCGAGAAGAAGCCGAACAGCGACAACAGCTGCCACAGCACGTATCTGTCGAATCTTGCCACCGTTTTCCCTGAGAAGGGCGCCTCTCGCGCGGCGAGCCTAGACCAATCGCGGGGGGGCGGAAACTCCTATCTGGCCAAGCCCCTGCGGCCGGGCTAGGGTCCGGCCGCAATCCGCCTCGGCATGCGTGGCGCAAGCGCGCCGGCCCTCGGCCGGCCCATCGGGGAAAGCACCCAAGGGGAGCACGATGACACAGCCGCCCGCGATCTCGTTCAAGGCCCTCGACCTCGAGGCCATCGCGCCGTTCCAGGGCCGCGTCGTGGTGTTCGTGGCCGGATCGGGCAAGCTCGACCAGGCCGGGCGGCGGGTGAACCGCCTGACCCGCGGCGCGCTGGAACGCTTTGCCGAAAGCCGCGCCTTCGCCCGCCTGAAGGACGGCGAGGCGGCCGACCTCGCCTTTCCCACGGGCCTTGCCGCCGAGGCGGTCCAGGTCGTCCGCCTCGGCCGCCGGCCGGGCCTGGCCGAGGCGCGCCGGGCCGGCGCCGCTATCGCCCGCGGGCGGGGACGGGCGCCGCTTCTGGTTCTGGCCGGCGCGCTGCCGCGGGCGGCCGAGGTGGCCTACGGGCTGGCGCTTCGGGCCTACCGATTCACCGACCACATGACCCGCCGCGACGACGAGGCCGACGGCGGCGACACCCCCGCGGATCCGCCCGTGACGATCCAGGTCACCCGCCCCGAGGCCGTCGCGCAGGAAGCCCGCGCCACCGCGGCCCTGGCCGAGGCGGTCTATTTCACGCGCGACCTCGTGAACGAACCCGCCAACGTGCTGACCACCGACGATTTCGCCGCGCGCCTCGCCGCGATGGGCGAGCTTGGCCTCGAGGTCGAGATCCTGGACGAGCCGGAGCTGCGCAAGCTTGGCATGCGGGCGCTCTTGGCCGTGGGGCAGGGCTCGGAGAGCCCCTCGAAGGTCGTGGTGATGCGCTGGAACGGCGGCCGCGCCGACGACCGGCCGCTTGCGCTGATCGGCAAGGGGGTGGTCTTCGATACCGGGGGCATCTCGCTCAAGCCCGCGCAGGGCATGGAAGAGATGACGATGGACATGGGCGGCGCCGCGGTGGTGGCGGGCGTCATGCGGGCGCTGGCCCTGCGCAAGGCAAAGGCCAATGTCGTGGGCCTGGTCGGCCTGGTCGAGAACATGCCCGATGGCCGCGCGCAGCGCCCGGGCGACATCGTCCGGTCGATGAAGGGCGACACGATCGAGGTGATCAACACCGATGCCGAGGGGCGCCTCGTCCTGGCCGATGTCATGTGGTACGCCCAGCAGCGGTTCGAGCCGCGGGGGATGATCGACCTGGCCACCCTCACCGGCGCGATCATCGTGGCGCTGGGGCACGACCGGGCCGGCGTCTTCTCGAACGACGACAAGCTTGCCGGGGCGGTGCTGCGCGCGGCCGACGCAGAGGGCGAAGGCGCCTGGCGCATGCCGCTTGGCCCGAGCTACGACAAGCTGCTGAAGTCGGCGCTGGCCGACATGAAGAACACCGGCGGGCGCCCCGCCGGGGCAGTCACCGCCGCGCAGTTCCTGGCCCGGTTCGTGAAGGACGGGATGCCGTGGGTCCACCTCGACATCGCCGGCGTGGCGAGCCTGCAGAAGGACACCGAGCTTGCGCCCAAGGGGGCGACGGGCTGGGGCGTGCGGACGCTCGACCGGCTGATCCGCGACACGCTGGAAGGCTAGCGGGCCATGGCCGCGGCGCGCCCGCTTCCGCCCGAAAGGCCGGCATGCGCCGGCGGTAAGGCGCGCGCGGGGCGCTGAACATGGGGGCCGCCTACTTCTACCACCTGACGCAGCGGCCGCTCGAGGCGGTCCTTCCGGCGCTGATCGGCCGGGCGCTGCAGCAGGGCTGGCACGTTGCGATCCGCGGCACCGACGCCGCCCGGATGGACTGGCTCGACCAGAAGCTCTGGCTCGGCCCCGAGGACGAGTTCCTGCCACACGGGCTGGCCGGCGGCCCGCACGACGCGCTTCAGCCGGTTCTGCTGACCACCGGACGCGAGGCCCCGAACGGCGCGGCGTGCCTGATGGCGGTCGACGGCGCCGAGGTTGCCCCCGAGGAGGTGCGCGCCGCCCAGCGCGTCTGCATCCTGTTCGACGGCGCCGATGCCGCGGCCGTTGCCCGCGCCCGCGACCAGTGGCGCAGCCTGGCCCCGGCCCAGGACCGGGGTCTCGCCCCACACGGCGCCGGTCGGCCGAGAACTGGGCCCGATCCCGCCCTAGCGGCGCAGCACCAGGCGGTCGCCCGCGATCTCGATCGAGGCAAAGCGGCCGAGGTAATCCATCCCCAGCAGCGACTGGGACAGCTCGCCCCCGTTCACGGCGGCCCGCAGGTTGCGGTCGACATGATCGCCAAGCCGCACCTCGGACAGGCGGACTGGCGCGATCTCGACCTCGCCGTGTCGATGCCGACGCGGGCGGCGTCCTCGCGGGTCAGCACGATGCCGGTCGCGCCGGTGTCGACCACGAATTCGACCGGCGTGCCCTGCACATCGAGCGTCAGGTGGAAATGGCCGTCGTTCTGCCGGCGCACTTCGATCCGGCCGTCCTCGTCCTGCACCATCTGGCGCGGGCTGACCGTGCCGCGGATGTCGCCCCACAGGCCGTAGCCGGCGATGACGCCGACGAAGATGAGCCCCCAGATCGCCATCTGCTGCACCGACTTGCTGAGCTTCTGGCGACCTTCGGCCAGGAAGTAGCCGCCCACCACGCACAGGAGCAGGACAAGGTAGATCAGGCGTCCGAAATCGCCGTCGTTCATGGGTCGGTGCTCCCTTCCCGGAACAACCTAGGCATTCCGGCCGCCAAGGGAAGCGCGGATCCGACCGCTTCGGCCCGGAGTGCGCCGGCGGGCATCAGGTACCGGCGCCTGCAGCCTCCAGACGCTCCTGCGCCTCGATCCACAATGCCTCGGCGCGGGCCAGCCCGTCCTCCACCTCGGCGTACTTCTTCTGCCAGACCTCCAGATCGCCGGCGCGGCCCGGATCGTACAGCGCGGGGTCGGCGAGCTTCTGCGCCAGCTTCACGCGCATCTCCTCGATTTTCGCCACCCGCTCTTCGGCCTTGCGCACCTCGGCCCGCAGCGCCTGCACCGCCTCGCGGGCGGGCCGCTGCGCCGGGGCCGCGGGCGCCGGCCGGGCCGGATCGGACGCGTCCGCCGCCAGAAGAGCGCGGCGGTAGGCCTCCAGATCGTCGTCATAGGGCGTCACGCGCCCGTCCTTCACCAGCCACAGCCGGTCGGCCACCAGGTTCAGAAGGTGCATGTCGTGGCTGACCAGGATCACGGCGCCCGGGTAGTCTGTCAGCGCCTCGACCAGCGCCTCGCGGCTTTCCATGTCGAGGTGGTTCGTCGGCTCGTCGAGGATCAGCAGGTGAGGCGCGTCGATGGTGGCCAGCAGCAGCGACAGCCGCGCCTTCTGTCCGCCGGACAGCCGCGCGACCTCGGTGTCGGCCTGCTCGGCCCCAAGGCCGAAGCCCGCCAGCCGTGCGCGCAGCTTCGCGGGCGGCTCGTCGGGCCGCAGGCGGCGGACATGGGCAAGCGGCGTCTCAGCCGCGTGCAACTCGTCGAGCTGGTGCTGCGCGAAGTAGCCGACCCGCAGCCGGGGCGAGCGCTGAAGCCGCCCCTCCATCGCCTCAAGTTTGCCTGCCAAAAGCTTGGACAGCGTGGATTTTCCCTCGCCGTTGCGGCCCAGGAGCGCGATCCGGTCGTCCTGGTCGATGCGCAGCGTCAGGCGCTTCAGCACGGCCGCGCCGCCATAGCCCACGGCCGCGCCTTCGGCCACCACGATGGGCGGCGACAGATCCTCGGGCACGGGGAAGGTAAAGCGGCGCAGGGCGGCTTCGGCCGGCGTTGCAATCGGTTGCAGCCGGGCGATCATCTTCAGCCGCGACTGCGCCTGCCGGGCCTTCGACGCCTTGTAGCGGAAGCGGTCGACGAAGCTTTGCAGATGCGCCCGCCGCGCCTCCTGCTTGCGCCGCTCGGCGTCGTAGGGGCCCTGGTAGAGCGTGAGGCGCCGGTCCTCCAGGTGCAGGATCGACCCCACCGCCCGGTTCAGCAGGCCGCGGTCGTGGCTGATGAGCAGCACGGTATGGGGATACCGCGCGAGGTAGCCTTCTAGCCACAGCGCCCCTTCGAGGTCGAGGTAGTTCGTCGGTTCGTCGAGCAGCAGCAGGTCGGGCGCGGCGAACAGCACGCCCGCCAGCGCGACGCGCATCCGCCAGCCGCCCGAGAAATCCGAACAGGGCCGCGCCTGTGCCTCAAGATCGAACCCCAGGCCCTTGAGGATACTTGACGCCCGCGCCTCGGCCGACCAGGCGTCGATGTCGGCAAGCCGGGTCTGCACCTCGGCGATGCGGGCCGGGTCGGTCGCGCTTTCGGCCTCGGCCAGCAGCGCCGCACGCTCGGTATCGGCGGCAAGGACGGTGTCGAGGAGCGAGGTCGCCGACGACGGCACCTCCTGCGCCACGCCGCCGATCCGGGCGCGCGGCGGCAGGTCGATCTCGCCCCCGTCCAGCGTCAGCTCGCCCCGGATCAGCCGGAAGAGCGTGGTCTTGCCGGTGCCGTTGCGCCCGACAAGGCCGACCTTGTGGCCCGCCGGAACGGTGGCCGAGGCGCCCTCGAACAGCGGCCGCCCCTCGACGGAGTAGGAGATGTCGCGGATGCGCAGCATGGGGCGAGGGAATGGCCCCCGCCTTGGGCGGTGTCAATCCGCGAGATCAGTTCAGAAGAGCCTCGATACCGGCGGGATCGACGCTTTCGACCCCGACCATCGGGCTGTCGCCATCGAGACTGAAGGCGAAGACCCAGAGTGCATCATGGCCGAGCGCAAGACGACAGAAGCGGTCGGCACCGCCCAGCGTGGCCGGGCATTCTGCAAGGTCGAGATGTGGCAGCGTGGCCTCGAAGACCGCGTAGGTCAGCGGCGTCGGCGCGTCTTGCGCCGTGGCGGCAAGGGGCAGCAGGACAGTGAAGGCGAAGGGAAAGAGGCGGCAGAAGATCGGCATGGCGGGGCTCCCGTGGATGTTGCGGATAATAGCTGACTGATTCGCTCAGTTATTGCAACCGGTATCGCCGCCCTCCGGGTTCCCCCTTCCTCCCGCCCGCCTCCCATGCTACCGGGGCGCCGCAATTTGCGGGCGGGGCAGGGGCCCGAGCCCTTCAGCGGAGAGAACTCATGGCCATCGAGCGCACCCTTTCGATCATCAAGCCCGACGCGACGAAGCGGAACCTGACCGGCAAGATCAACGCCAAGTTCGAGGATGCCGGCCTGCGCATCGTCGCACAGAAGCGCATCCATCTGTCGCTGGCGCAGGCCCAGGCCTTCTACGCCGTCCACAAGGACCGCCCCTTCTTCGGCGAGCTGACCGAATTCATGGCCTCGGGCCCGGTCGTGGTGCAGGTGCTGGAGTGATGGGCGCGACGAACCCGGCGAATGCCGATCCGGGCACCATCCGCAAGGAATTCGCCCTGTCGGTCGGCGAGAACTCGGTCCACGGCTCGGACGCGCCCGAAACCGCGAAGGAAGAGATCGCGTTCTTCTTCTCGGGCCTCGAGATCGTCGGCTGACACCGCGACGCGACTGCCTCGACCCCCGGTGCGGCGACCCCGTGCCGGGGGTTT
>JALORM010000066.1 GCA_025458985.1 Paracoccaceae bacterium
CGAGGCCGGCGTGCCGGGCGTGACCCAGCCTTCTTCCCAGGCGGTGTCGGTGATGTACTTCTCGACCGAGCCGATCGTCACCGTGCCGTGACCCGACTGCTCGATCACGCAGTTGCCTTCGCACAGACGGTCCTGCGGGCAGATGCGGCCGCAGATCTCCGGGAAGGTGTTGGTCGCCTGGCTGACCTCGTAGGCCTCGCGCAGGCGGCCCTCGGCGGTCAGCCGCAGCCAGTCGGGGATGTTGTTGTGCAAGGGGCAATGGGTCTGGCAATAGGGGACGCCGCACTGGCTGCAGCGCCCGGCCTGTTCCTTCGCCTTCTGGTCGGCGTACTCGGCGTAGATTTCGTGGAAATCCTCGCGGCGCAGGCTGGGAGGCCGCTTTTCGGGCATTTCCTTCGCCACGGTCACGAACTGGAGCATGCGTTCCTTGGCCACCGGCCCGGTCCTCCCACGGAATCCCTGAAGCGCCCAGATACTGCATCGCGGCGGACAGTAAAAGTCAGATATACTGACCTAAAGGAAGATTTCCGCGAGGGCGGAGTGTCCCTCTCGCCACCGCCGCAAGGAATAAAGGGAACTCTTGCTGACCTATAACCCCTCTTTCGCGTGCAGTCCGTTCCACTAGGATGCGCGCAAAACCCGGACAGGCCCGCGCTTCATGTCGCTGTTCTACCTCTTCGTCCTTGCCGTCGTGCAAGGCATCACCGAGTTCCTGCCGATTTCCTCCTCGGCCCACCTTGTCCTCCTGCACGAGATGGGCGGCCCCACGGGGGACGACATCGCGCTCGACGTCGCGGTGCATCTGGGATCGATCCTCGCGGTCGTCATCTACCTGCGCGAAGAGGCTTCGCGCGCCTTTCGTGGGCTGTTCGCGCTGCATCGCTGGCGAGTGTCGGACGAGGGGCGGATGGCGCTGGCGCTGATCGTGGCCACGGTGCCCGCAGTCATCGCGGGGACCGTGATCGCGGTCATGGGCTGGGCCGAGGTGCTGCGCGACATCCGCGTGATCGGCTGGACGATGATCCTCTTCGGCCTCGCGCTCTACGTTGTCCACCGGATCGCCCCCGAGACCCGCCGGCACGCAGACTGGGGCCTCGGCTCTGCGGTCAAGCTCGGTCTCTGGCAGGCGGTGGCGCTGATCCCGGGCGTCTCGCGGTCGGGGATCACGATGACCGCAGCCCGTGCCATGGGCTACGAACGGCACGCCGCGGCGCGGATCTCGATGCTGATGTCGATCCCGATCACGCTGGCCACCGGCGCGGCGCTTGTCCGCGACGTCGGCGAGGCCGACGCAGGCTCGGGTCTGCTGGTCTCGGCCCTCATTGCCGCCGCCCTGGCCTTCGTGGCGGCCTATGCGGCTCTGGCGCTGATGATGAAGTTCCTCAGCAGGGTCAGCTTCACGCCCTACGTGATCTACCGGGTGATCCTGGGGGTCGTTCTGCTGGCAATCGCCTACGGCTGATGCGTGACGGCGTCTCCGGGCGCCGATCCTTCGCCAGAAGGATCGCCCCGGCCCACGGCTCGCGCCTCGGGCGTTCGCGGCTCGGAACGCTCCACCGGAACGTTCCGTCGCGGCCCCAGGCCGCGACCGCCGCTGCCCCGGCCCTCGGCTCGCGCCTCGGGCGTTCGGGCCTGAAATCGGTCCACCGGACCGATTTCGCCGGGCACAAGGCCCGGCCGGCCCTCACCCCTTCATCCCGTCCCAGAAGCTTTTGACCTTGCGGAAGAAGCTGGAGCTTTCGGGGTTGTTGTCGGCGTCGATCTTCTCGAACTCGCGCAGAAGCTCCTTCTGGCGCGGGGTCAGGTTCACCGGCGTCTCGACCGCCAGTTCGATGAACATGTCGCCCGACATCGCCCCGCGCAGCGCCGGCATCCCCTTGCCGCGCAGCCGCATCTGCTTGCCCGATTGCGCGCCCGGCGGCACCTTCACGCGGCTGCGGCCGCCGTCGATGGTGGGAACCTCGACCTCGCCGCCCAGTGCCGCGGTCGCGATGCTGAGCGGCACGCGGCAGAACAGGTTGACGCCGTCACGCTGGAAGATCGGATGCTCGGCCACCTCGATGAAGATGTAGAGGTCGCCCGCCGGCCCGCCGCGCAGGCCTGCCTCGCCCTCGCCGGCCAGCCGGATGCGGGTGCCGGTCTCGACGCCCGCGGGGATGTTGACCGACAGCGAGCGGTCCTTCTCGACCCGGCCGGCGCCCTGGCAGACCTTGCAGGGGTTCTTGATGATCTGGCCGAGTCCCGAGCAGGTCGGGCAGGTGCGTTCGACCGTGAAGAAGCCCTGCTGGGCACGAACCTTGCCCATGCCGTTGCAGGTCGGGCAGGTCACGGGCTCGGCCCCGCCTTCGGCACCGGTGCCCGAACACGCGGCACAGGCGACCGAGGTCGGAACCGAGATCGTCTTCTGCACGCCCCGGAACGACTCTTCCAGCGAAACGCGCAGATTGTAGCGCAGGTCCGACCCGCGGGCCGCCCGCTGGCGCCCGCCGCCGCCCTGGCCGCGCATGAAGTCGCCGAAGAGGTCGTCGAACACATCGGAAAACGCGCTGGCGAAGTCGCCGTTGCCATAGGCACCGCGGCCGCCCGCCGCGCCCCGCGCCCCGGCCGCGCCCATGCCGCCATCGAAGGCCGCATGGCCGAAGCGGTCGTAGGCGGCCTTCTTGTCGGGGTCCTTCAGCGCATCGTAGGCCTCGTTCACTTCCTTGAACGCGGCCTCGGCGCCGGGGTTGTCCTTGTTGCGGTCGGGATGGAGTTCCTTGGCCTTCTGACGGTAGGCCTTCTTGATCTCGTCGGCCGAGGCGCCCCGGCCCACGCCCAGGACCTCGTAGAAGTCACGCTTCGCCATTCACCACGCCCTCTCGGCACGGAAGCGGCCGGCCCGCATGTCGCAGACCGGCCACAGGGGATCGCCCGTCACGCTCAGCCGCGTTTCTTGCGGTCGTCCAGGTCCTCGAAGTCGGCATCGACGATGTCCTCGTCCACGCCGCGCGGGTTGTCGCCTTCCTCGGCGCCGCCCTCGGCCTGCGATGTCTGGGCCTTGTAGATCGCCTCGCCCAGCTTCATCGCGGCCTCGGTGACGTTCTGGATGCCGGAGCGGATCTTGCCCGCGTCCTCGCCCTGCATCGTCTCTTCCAGCGCGCCGATGGCCAGTTCGATCGCCTCGATCGTGGTCGGGTCGACCTTGTCGCCATGCTCGTCCATCGACTTCTTCGTCGAATGGATCAGGCTTTCGGCCTGGTTGCGGGCCTCGACCAGTTCGCGGCGCTTCTTGTCGCCTTCGGCGTTGGCCTCGGCGTCCTTCACCATCTTGTCGATCTCGTCGTCACTGAGGCCGCCCGAGGCCTGGATGGTGATCTTCTGCTCCTTGCCGGTGCCCTTGTCCTTAGCGCTGACGCTGACGATGCCGTTCGCGTCGATGTCGAACGTCACCTCGATCTGCGGCATGCCGCGGGGGGCGGGCGGGATCTGTTCCAGGTTGAACTGGCCCAGAAGCTTGTTGTCGGCCGCCATCTCGCGCTCGCCCTGGAACACGCGGATCGTCACGGCGTTCTGGTTGTCTTCGGCCGTCGAGAAGATCTGCGACTTCTTGGTCGGGATCGTGGTGTTGCGGTCGATGAGGCGGGTGAAGACGCCGCCCAGCGTCTCGATCCCGAGGCTCAGCGGAGTGACATCGAGCAGCACGACATCCTTCACGTCGCCCTGCAGCACGCCCGCCTGGATCGCCGCGCCCAGCGCCACGACCTCGTCAGGGTTCACGCCCTTGTGCGGCTCCTTGCCGAAGAACTTGGTGACTTCCTCGATCACCCGCGGCATCCGCGTCATGCCGCCGACAAGCACCACCTCGTCGATGTCGCCCTTCGACAGGCCCGCATCCTTCAGCGCGGCCTCGCACGGCTTCATCGACTTCTTGATCAGGTCGTCGACCAGGCTTTCCAGCTTGGCACGGGTCAGCTTCATGACCATGTGCAGCGGCTGGCCGTTCGCGCCCATCGAGATGAACGGCTGGTTGATCTCGGTCTGGCTGGAGGACGACAGCTCGATCTTCGCCTTCTCGGAGGCTTCCTTGAGCCGCTGGAGCGCCATCTTGTCCTTGGTCAGGTCGACGCCGTGCTCTTTCTTGAACTCCTCGGCGAGGTAGCTCACGATCCGCATGTCGAAGTCCTCGCCGCCGAGGAACGTGTCCCCGTTGGTGGACTTCACCTCGAAGAGGCCGTCGTCGATTTCCAGGATGGTGATGTCGAAGGTGCCGCCGCCGAGGTCGTAGACCGCGATGGTCTTGCTGTCCTTCTTGTCGAGCCCGTAGGCCAGCGCGGCGGCCGTGGGTTCGTTGATGATGCGCAGGACTTCGAGCCCGGCGATCTTGCCCGCGTCCTTGGTGGCCTGGCGCTGGGCGTCGTTGAAGTAGGCGGGCACGGTGATGACGGCCTGCGTGACCTTCTCGCCCAGGTAGCTCTCGGCAGTTTCTTTCATCTTCTGAAGGATGAAGGCACTGATCTGGCTGGGCGAATACTTCTCGCCCCGGACCTCGACCCAGGCGTCGCCGTTGCCGCCGTCGACGATGTGGTAGGGGACAAGCTTCTTGTCCTTCTCGACCTCGGCGTCTCCAAGACGGCGGCCGATCAGGCGCTTGACGGCGAAGACGGTGTTTTCGGGGTTGGTGACGGCCTGCCGCTTGGCGGACTGGCCGACGAGGCGCTCGCTTTCGGTGAAGCCCACGATCGAGGGCGTGGTGCGCGCGCCTTCCGCGTTTTCGATGACCCGGGGCTGCGAACCGTCCATGATGGCGACGCAGGAGTTGGTCGTCCCGAGGTCGATACCGATGACTTTGGCCATTGCTCTTACCTCTTTCCTTCGGCGATGTTTGGAGCCAGGCCCCCCTTGGAGGCACCCGTCCCCGATCCCAGAGATGAGGCCGGGTGTCGGCCCGGCCGGCTTGACTGGGCGTATATAAGGGGGGGCATTTGGGCCTGCAAGGCGCGTGAAGGGCTGCCCAACGATGAAAAACCGAGTCGTTTCCGCGCCTCGGGGCAGTCCGCTGGACCTTGGCGGGGTGGCGGTATGGCCCGGGTGGTTCGACGCCGGTGCGCAGGCGGCACTGGTGGACGACATCCGCACCGTCGCGCGCTCTGCCCCGTTCTTCCGGCCGGTCACGCCGCGCGGCCAGCCGATGAGCGTGCGGATGACGTCTGCAGGGCGCTATGGCTGGGTTTCGGACCGTCGGGGCTACCGCTATGCGCCGCGGCATCCCTCGGGCGCGGACTGGCCGCCGATCCCTCAGGCCGTGCTTGCGCTCTGGCACGAGGTCACGGGGCTGGACCGCGCGCCCGACTGCTGCCTCGTCAACTTCTACGGCGAGGGCGCCCGAATGGGGCTGCACCAGGACCGCGACGAGGCGGATTTCTCCTGGCCGGTGGTGTCGGTCTCGCTGGGCGACGACGGGCTCTTCCGTGTTGGCGGACAGACGCGCGGCGGACGGACCCAGAGCCTGTGGCTGAAGTCGGGCGACGTGGCGGTCCTGGGCGGGGCGGCGCGGCTGGCGTTCCACGGGGTCGACCGCATCCGCTTCCGTTCGTCGCCGCTGTTGCCCGAAGGCGGGCGGATCAACCTGACGCTGCGGATGGTCGACTAGGGCCGGGCCGAGGCGGCAGCGCCCCGGGAGGGTGTCGTGCCGCAGGGGTGTCGCGCTCGGCTCTGCACGTGCGCCCGATGACGCCTCGTGCGCGGCCTGTCCCCGGGGTCGGCCGGGGACAGTCTTCTACTGTTCGAGCGTGCAGCAGCCCGAATAGCTTTCGGTGCCCGACGGTCCGGCCAGGAACATGTGCAGCGACAGGCCCATCACCCGGTCGCTCATCCCGTCGCTGCAGGCCTCGGCGCGGATCAGGGCGAAGCCCGGGCCCCGCGGCCCGCCAAGGCCGATCCCCACGGTGCTCGGCCGGTCGAAGGCGGGGCTCGTCAGGGTGCGGGGAAGGGTGTCGGACCCCTCTCCCATCCGTTCCAGCCGAAGCGGCGCCCCGGCGGGCGGGATCGCCAGCGACCAGAACGGTTCCGTTCCGTAGCAGGCAAGCGGGCGCACCATCGCGTGCCAGGGCGGCCCCGGCTCGGCCGCGAGGTAGCGCATGG
Source organism: Paracoccaceae bacterium (assembly GCA_025458985.1). Taxonomy (GTDB): domain Bacteria; phylum Pseudomonadota; class Alphaproteobacteria; order Rhodobacterales; family Rhodobacteraceae; genus JALORM01. The sequence continues at coordinate 6,121 of JALORM010000066.1, forward strand.
CCACCCAGGCCGTGCCCTCGGCCACGTTCACACGCCCCCAGCGCCCGTCGGGCGTCGTCTCGACCACCTCGATTCCGGCCGCACCCGGGGCGAGCGCCCCGACCGCCTCCGCGGTCGCCGAAGGTCCGGCCCGCAAGTTCAGCCTGTCGCCCGCGGCGACGCCGGTCACGGCGTGAAGCGCAGGCAGATCCTGCGCCGCGGCGGACTGCCCGAGCGCAATCGCGAGGAGGGCGGCCGCCCGCCTCACTGACGCCATGAGAACGAGGCGTTCTTGCCGGTGAAGTACTCGCCCAGAAGCCCGATCGTCAGCAGCGCGAGCGAGAAGTAGAGCGGGTAGGTCATCGTGGTGTTGTGCGGGGTGTAGTTGAGGAAGGTGTAGCCGCGCGCCTGGTCGATGGTGTGGAACAGCGGGTTCCAGAGAAAGTAGGGCAGGACGAGTGCCGGCATGTTGTTGGCAAGGAACATCTTGCCGGACGCCAGCATGTTCGCCCGCTGGTACACGGTCTTGGCGAGCGTCACCGGCTTCTCGGCCCAGGGCTTCGCCGCCCGGAACACCATCCCGACCGCGCAGCCCGAAAGCCAGGCCAGGAGGAAGGCGGCAAGCACGCCCACCGGATCCTCGATGCTGACCGGTGTGAAGGCCGCGTGGTAGACGAACAGGATGACCAGCGCGCTCATGATCTGGACATAGAGCGTCGACAGCGCCGAGGCGGTGATCGCCACGATCGTGTTCATCGGCATGTGCTGCATCAGGCCCGAGGTCGAGGATGCCGCGCCGAAGACCGCGCCGGTGGCCTGGATATGCGTCTTGAAGAGGAAGACGCCGGTCATAATGTACAGCAGGAAGTCGCCCCGGACGGCCGCCTGGCGCCCGCCGAACACCGACATGAGCAGGGCGAACAGCATGATCAACACGACGGTCTGGAAGATGTTGATCAGAACGCCCAGGCTGCCCGAGCGGTGGCCTGCGCGGATCGACTGCACCGTGTAGTGATAGATGAGCTCCATCTGCCCCAGGGCAGAGCTTCGGGTCGTCCGGTGGACGCGCTGCTCGAACACGTGGCCTCATCCCGTCAGGTGCCGGTCCCGCCTTCCTGGCAGGGAAACCTTGCCGATCCCTTGAAGCCTGATCATAAGTGGCGCGCGCGAGCATGACAACAAAACGGCAACCGGGAGGCGCGGGCCATGGATCACGGCAAGCTGAGCGTCACCGTGCGGCGCCTTGCGCTGGAGGCGGGGGCGGCGATCCTCGAGGTCTACGGCCGGCCCGACTTCGATGTGCGCATCAAGTCCGACACCAGCCCCGTGACCGAGGCCGACGAGGCTGCCGACGCGCTGATCTCGGCCGGGCTGCGGGCCGCCTTCCCCGACGTGCCGCTGGTGACCGAAGAGCAGGCCGCGACCCACGGCCAGACCGCCGGCCGCTTCCTGATCGTCGATCCGCTGGACGGCACGAAGGAATTCGTCCAGCGCCGCGGCGACTTCACGGTGAACATCGCCTATGTCGAGGATGGCAAGCCGGTCGCGGGCGTGGTCTACGCCCCGGCGCAGGGGCGGCTCTTCTACACCGACGCGGCCGGCGCGGCGGTTGAAGAGACGGGCCCCTTCGGCCCCGCGCCCGGCGCGGTCCGGCGCCTGTCGGTCGCCCGGCCCGACAATGCGGCGCTGCGGGTCGTCGCCTCGAAGTCCCACCGCGACGCCGCGACCGATGCCTACATCGCCCGCTACAGCGTCGCCGACTTCAAGAGCGCGGGGTCGTCGCTCAAGTTCTGCCTGGTCGCGACGGGCGAGGCCGACCTCTACCCCCGCCTCGGCCGCACGATGGAATGGGACACGGCCGCCGGCGACGCGGTGCTGCGCGCGGC
>JALORM010000486.1 GCA_025458985.1 Paracoccaceae bacterium
CAGCACAACTTCCGCCTGCCGCCCGAGGAGGCGGCTCCGCCCGGGCCGACGGCCGAACAGATGGAGGCGGCGCAGGGCCTGACCCCCGAGGAGCGCCAGGACATGATCCGCGGCATGGTCGGTGCGCTGGCCGAGAGGCTGGCGACCGAAGGCGGGCCGGCCAGCGACTGGGCACGGCTGATCCGCGCCTACGGGGTGCTGGGCGAGGCGGAGCGGATCGCGCCCGTGGTCGCCGAGGCGCGCGCGCGCTTCGCGGGCGATGCCGCGGCACTGGCCGAGATCGACGCAGCCGCGCGCGATGCGGGTCTGGCCACGGGGCCTGCCGAGTGATCTGCGGCGACATCGCGGCCTTCGCGGCCGCCCTGCCGCCGATGCGGGCGCTCGTCGGGCTCGACTTCGGCGACAAGACCGTGGGCGTCGCGGTCTCGGACCGGCTGCGCGGGGTGGCGACGCCGCTCGAGACGATCCGGCGCACCAAGTTCACCGCCGACGCGGAGCGGGTGCTGGGGATCGCCGCCGGGCGCGAGGCCTGCGGGCTGGTGATCGGCCTGCCCCTGAACATGGATGGCAGCGAGGGGCCGCGCGCCCAGTCGACCCGCGCCTTCGCGCGCAACCTGTCGCGCCTGACCGACCTGCCGATCGGCTTCTGGGACGAACGGCTGTCGACGGTTGCGGCCGAAAGGGCACTCCTCGAGGCGGATACGTCACGCGCACGTCGGAAAGAGGTGATCGACGCGGTGGCGGCAGGCTATATCCTTCAGGGCGCGCTGGACCGGCTGGCGCATCTTGGCGGCAGCGGAGGGCGGTCATGACGGGCGAGATCTGGTCGCGCGAGGAAATCGACAGCCCCTGCGTCAAGGTCTGCGTCGTGCACCCCGACGCGCGGCTCTGCGTCGGCTGCCTGCGCACGATGGACGAGATCGCCGCCTGGAGCCGGATGACCGCCGAAACCCGCCGGGCGATCATGGCCGACCTGCCGTCGCGGGCGGGGCAGCTGACCCAGCGCCGCGGCGGGCGCGCCGCCCGGCAGGCCAGGGGCGACTGACGCCAAATGCAGCGGCCACCTAAGGCCTGACCCGGTGCCGATCGCCCGATGGGCACCGCAGGACCATTCCCGGCTGAACGTGTTGCCCGCTGAGGTGTCGCGATGCGGCCCGGGGCGCGCGCGCGCGCGCCTCGGGCGGATCGGGCGCTACCGGGCGGCCCGGAACACTGCCGAGACCGGGGCCAGCGCCACGCCCTCGGCCCGGCCCTCCAGCGCCCAGGCATAGAGCGTCGAGACCGATTGCGGGCGCGAGCGCAGAACGACCACGGCTGCGCCCTCCTGCTCGGCCCGGAAAGCGGCGCGGTCGAGCGAGCGGCGCAGTTCCTCGGGGTCGGACCCGTCCGCGTCGAGGTCGCGCGACACGGTGATCGCCGGCAGTCCGGCGCGCCGGGCCGCGCCGAGCGCGTTGTTCAGCCCCCGGTCGAACGAGATCAGGCCCTGGCCGGTCTCGTCCAGGATCGCAACGACCTGCTCGGCCTGCGCGCGGCTGGACTGGAAGCCAGCATCGAGCGGTTCGAGCACGGCGACCGTCTCGGACACGGCGCTGCGGAACACCTCGAACGCCACCTCGACATCCGACGGCGAGGCCAGTTCGGGGATGTTGCCGGGGATCATCGCCACCTCGAAGCCGGCCTTTCGGTAGGCCGCCGCGGCATCAGCCGCGCCGGCCGCATCGGCCGGGATCGCCAGCGTCACGGGAAACGGGATCGTCGCCAGCGCCTCGGCCCCGATCCCGCCCGCCTCGGCACCGATGTCGATCAGCACGACCGCGACGAGCGGCCGACCCTCCGGGTTCTCGAACTCCGCCGCGAAGCGGTCGAGCGCGGGGGCGTCGTCGGGAAGTGCCAGGGTTTCGGCGGAGGCGGCCGTGCCCTCCGACAGCGCGTCGGCCTCGGCGCCGGCCTCTCCGATGCGCGGCAGCCGGTTGATCCGCACGCTTTCGGCGCGGTTGCCGAAGCCCTGCGTGACCGGCCGGCCGAAGGAGGCCGCGGCGACCGGCGGCACGGCCGGATCGGGAGCCTCGGCTGCATCGGCAAGGGGCTCGGCCGAAGCTTCAGCGGGGGCGTCGGTCTGCAAGGGCTCTGCGGGAGCCGGCTCCGGCGCCGGGTCGGCAGCGGCCACGGCCAACGGGGCGCCCGCCGTGTCGGCACCGACATCGGCATCAGCGGCCTGAAGCGCGTCGGAGGCTGACGCAGCGGCAGCATCTCCGGCATCGGCGGTGTCGGAAGACGCGGTTGCGCCGCCCTCATCGGCAAGGGGCGCGGCGGCGGTCATCGCCCCGGATGCACCATCTTCGGCCACCTCAACGGTAGCGGCAACATCAGTCGGCGTCCCGGAGACAGGGTCGGCGACGGGGTCAGCGGTCGCGTAGGCGAGGGTATCGGCGGCCGCCGCCCGGGTTTCGGAGGATGCCTCGCTGCCGGCAAGCGCGTCGGTCCCGGCGGGCTCTGCCTGCGGCGCGGCCTCCGGTTCCGGGGCGCCGCTTCCGGCGGTCTGAGCGGCGGGCGGCACGGCGACGGCTGCGGGAATGAAGGCGGCAGCGGCCGCGTTCGGCGCCCGGGTCGCCGCGCCGGCATCGACCGCCG
>JALORM010000067.1 GCA_025458985.1 Paracoccaceae bacterium
CTTTGGGCGGCGTGGGCGACACGCTTGCCGACCAGGCCGCCTTCGCCCGCCTTGCGCGGCAGGTGATCCAGGACCTCGGCTACGGCGACCAGCTGGGCGACGACCCCGACGCGGGCGAGGAGGACGAGGCCGAGGCGGGCGAGGATCGCGAAGAACAGGAGGATCCGGACTCGGCCGGCGAGGAGGATGCCGAGACGGACGAGGACAGCGAACCCGACGACGGGCAGGACAGCCAGGAGACGAGCCAGGCGCAGGTCACGATGGACGACAGCGCCGAGGTGGAATTCGACGAGGACGCCGAGATGCCCGAGGGCGAGGCGCCGCTCGAGCCGCCTCCTCCCGCCCCGCATTCCGACGCCGATCCGACCTACGCCGTCTACACCGCCGCCTTCGACGAAGAGATCGAGGCCCAGGACCTCGCCGACCCGGCGGAACTGGAACGCCTGCGCGCCTACCTCGACCAGCAGCTCGACCCGCTGAAAGGGGCGGTGGGGCGGCTGGCCAACAAGCTCCAGCGGCGTCTTCAGGCGCAGCAGAACCGCAGCTGGGAATTCGACCGCGAGGAAGGGATCCTCGACGTGGCGCGGCTGGCCCGCGTGGTGGCGAACCCCACGACACCGCTGAGCTTCAAGGTCGAGAAGGACATGGAGTTCCGCGACACCGTCGTGACGCTGCTGCTGGACAACTCGGGCTCGATGCGCGGGCGCCCGATCTCGATCGCGGCGATCTGCGCCGACGTGCTGGCGCGCACGCTCGAACGCTGCGACGTGAAGGTCGAGATCCTGGGCTTCACCACCCGCGCCTGGAAGGGCGGACAGGCGCGCGAGGCCTGGCTGCAGGCCGGCCGGCCGCAGGCGCCGGGGCGGCTGAACGACCTGCGCCACATCGTCTACAAGTCGGCCGACGCGCCCTGGCGGCGGGCGCGCGAGAACCTCGGGCTGATGATGAAGGAAGGCCTTCTGAAGGAGAACATCGACGGCGAAGCGCTGGAATGGGCGCACCGCCGCATCACCCGCCGCCCCGAGGCGCGCAAGATCCTGATGGTGATCTCGGATGGCGCGCCGGTCGACGATTCCACCCTGTCGGTCAACCCGGCCAACTTCCTCGAAAAGCACCTGCGCGACGTGATCGCGATGGTCGAGCGCAAGAAGGCGGTCGAGCTGATCGCGATCGGCATCGGCCACGACGTGACGCGCTACTACCAGCGCGCGGTCACGATCACCGATGTCGAGCAGCTGGCCGGCGCGATGACCGAACAGCTCGCCTCGCTCTTCGACCGCGACCCCCGTGCCCGCGCCCGGTTCCTCGGCCTCGCCCGCGCGGCGGCGCGCTGACATGGGCGCCGGCGAGCATCCGTCGGCCGGGGTGCGCCCGCGGGTCCTGAATCTGGGCGGCGGCAGCAAGGCCATCGCCATCCCCGCCTACTACGACGGCTTCGATCACGTGTTGATCGACCTCGATCCGAAGGGCCGGCCCGACATCCTGCTCGACGGCCGCAACCTTGCGACGCTGGAGCCCGGGCAGGCCGATGCCCTCTACTGCTCGCATAACCTCGAACACTACCGCGCGCACGAGGTGCCGGAGGTGCTTGCCGGGATGCTGCATGTCCTCAGGCCCGACGGCTTTGCCGACATCCGCGTGCCGGACCTGGGCCAGCTGTTCCAGGACATCGTCGCGCGCGGGCTCGACATCGAGGACCAGCTCTACGTCTCGCCGGCCGGGCCGGTCCGCGTGCGCGACGTGATCTACGGCCTGGGGTCCCGCATCGAAAGCTCGGGCCAGGACTTCTACGCGCACCGGACCGGCTTCACCCAGGCTTCCCTGGCCAAGGCGCTGGTGATGGCGGGGTTCGGCTACGTCGTCCGCCGGCCGGGCAAGGCCTACGAGATCGCCGTCCTCGCGTTCCGGCAGGCTCCGACCGAGGCGCAGAAGGCGCTGCTGAAGCTGCGCCAGCCGGTCAACCTGCTGCTGCGGTAGCCCGGGGAAGTACCGCCGATGTTCCAGACCTTCGAGACCTCCGCCGCGCCCGAGCAGGGTCCCCCCCGGATCGCCGCGCTGCGGGCTGCGCTGGCGGCGGCGGGGTTCGCAGGCGTTCTGGTGCCGCGGGCCGACGCCCACCAGGGTGAATACGTGGCCCCCTGCGACGCGCGGCTGGCCTGGCTGACCGGCTTCACCGGCTCGGCGGGCATGGCGGTCGTCACGAAGGACCGCGCGGGCCTCTTCGTCGACGGGCGCTACCGCGTGCAGGCCCGCACCGAGGTCGATACCGCCGTGCTGACCCCGGTGAACTGGCCCGAGACGAAGCCGGGGACCTGGCTGCGCGACGCCCTTCCGCACGGCGGGCGCGTCGCCTACGACCCCTGGCTGCACACCCGCGACGAGATCGACGCGCTTGAGAAATCGCTTGAGGGGAGCAGCGTAAGCCTAATTCCGGAAAGCAATTTCATCGATCCGCTTTGGCCGGACAGACCGCCTCCGCCGGCCGCGCCCGTCACGATCTTTCCCGACGCCGTCGCCGGGACCAGCGCCGCCGAAAAGCGCGCTGCCGCCGGGCGCGCGCTGGCCGAGGCGGGGCAGGATGCCGCGGTGCTGACCCTGCCCGACGGGATCAACTGGCTTCTGAACATCCGCGGCGGCGACATTCCCCGAAACCCGGTCGCGCAATGCACGGCGATTCTGCGTGCCGACGGGTCCGTGACGCTGTTCATCGACCCGGCGAAACTGTCGGACGACGTGCGCGGCCATCTGGGGTCCGAGGTCTCGGTCGCCCCGCCCGGGGCCTTCGCCGCCGCGCTGTCGGCGCTGCGCGGAACCGTGCGGGTCGACCGCGCCACGGCACCGGTCGCGGTCTCGGCGCGCATCGCCGAAAGTGGCGCGACAGCGGCGTGGGAGCGGGACCCCACCGTGCTGCCGAAGGCGCGCAAGACCGCCGCGGAACTTGCCGCCACCGCCGAGGCGCACCTTCGCGACGGGGCCACGATGGTCGAGTTCCTGGCCTGGCTAGACGCGACCGCGCCGCAAGGCGGGCTGACCGAGATCGACGTGGTGCGCAGGCTCGAAGGCTTCCGGCGGGCGACGAACGCGCTGAAGGAAATCAGCTTCGACACGATCTGCGGCGCCGGGCCCCACGGCGCCATCGTGCACTACCGCGTGACCGAAGCGACGAACCGCCCCGTCCGGCCGGGCGAGCTGCTGCTGGTCGACTCCGGCGGCCAGTACCTCGACGGCACCACCGACATCACGCGCACCGTGGCCATCGGGCCGGCGGGCGCGGACGAGCGGCGCTGCTTCACCCGCGTGCTGCAGGGCATGATCGCGGTCAGCCGCCTGCGCTGGCCCAAGGGGCTCGAAGGGCGCCACCTCGACGCGGTCGCCCGCTATCCGCTCTGGATCGCCGGGCAGGACTACGACCACGGCACCGGCCACGGCGTTGGCGTCTATCTGTCCGTCCACGAAGGCCCGCAGCGGCTGGCGCGCACCTCGGATGTGCCGCTTGAGCCCGGCATGATCCTGTCGAACGAACCCGGGTACTACCGCGAGGGCGCCTTCGGCATCCGCCTCGAGAACCTCGTCGTGGTCGAACCCGCGCCCCCCCTGCCCGGCGCCGACGCCCGCGAGATGCTGGCGTTCCGGACGCTGACCTTCGCGCCCATCGACCGGCGCCTTGTCGACGCCGGCGCGCTGTCGGCGGAGGAGCGCGCCTGGCTCGACGCCTACCATGCCGAGGTGCGGGCGAAGATCGGCCCCCGCGTGTCCGAACCCGCCCGCGCCTGGCTGCAGGGCGCGACGGCGCCGATCTAGGCGGACCCCGGCGGCGGGTCATGGACCTGTCGTACGGGGCGCGCTAGGGTCGCCCCCGGGGGACGCGCACATGACCGATCACATCACCATCCGAAAGGCGCCCGGCACCTGGGTCGTCCGCGCCGGCGGCGCGGTCCTCGCCGAGACGCGCGAGGCGCTGGAGCTGACCGAGGGCAGCTATCCGCCGGTCGTCTACTTCCCGCGCGAGGACATCGCGATGGCATTCCTGGAACGGTCGGCGCGATCCTCGACCTGCCCCTGGAAGGGCGAGGCGAGCTACTATTCCATCGTGACCGGCAGCGACACGATCGCAGACGCAGCCTGGTCCTACGAGGCGCCGAAGGACGGCGTCGCGCGGATCGCCGGGCACCTCGCCTTCTACCCCGACAAGGTGACGGTCGAGCAGCTCTGACCGCGTTTACACCGGGCGCCGTTCGCGGTATCGCCAACGCGGTCTTCGCCCCCCGTGGGCGCAACGCAAGGGAGTTTCGACATGGCCGTGAAGGTGGCGATCAACGGGTTCGGGCGGATCGGGCGCAACGTGCTGCGCGCGGTGATCGAATCGGGCCGCACCGACGTCGAGGTGGTGGCGATCAACGATCTCGGCCCGGTCGAGACCAACGCGCACCTGCTTCGCTACGACAGCGTGCACGGCCGCTTCCCGGCGACGGTGACGACCGGCGACGACTGGATCGACGTCGGCCGCGGGAAGATCCGCGTCACCGCGCTCAGGAACCCCGCCGACCTGCCCTGGGGCGACGTCGACGTGGTCATGGAATGCACCGGCATCTTCACCAGCAAGGAAAAGTGCCAGCCGCATCTCGAGAACGGCTCGAAGCGCGTGCTGATCTCGGCGCCCGGCGACGGCGCGGACGCCACCATCGTCTACGGCGTCAACCACGGGGTCCTGACCAAGGACCACATCGTCGTGTCGAACGCCTCGTGCACCACGAACTGCCTGTCGCCGGTGGCCAAGGTGCTGAACGACGCGATCGGCATCAAGCGCGGCTTCATGACCACGATCCACTCCTATACTGGAGACCAGCCGACGCTCGACACCTACCACAAGGACCTCTACCGCGCCCGCGCCGCGGCGATGAACATGATCCCCACCTCGACCGGCGCAGCCAAGGCCGTGGGCCTCGTCCTGCCGGAGCTGAAGGGCAAGCTCGACGGCGTCGCAATCCGCGTCCCGACCCCCAACGTCTCGGTCGTCGACCTGGTGTTCGAAGCCACGCGCGAGACCTCGGTGGCCGAGATCAACGCCGCGATCAAGGCGGCTGCCGACGGCCCGATGAAGGGCATCCTCGGCTACACCGAACACCCGCTGGTCTCGACCGACTTCAACCACGACCCCCATTCCAGCGTGTTCCACATGGACCAGACCAAGGTGATGGAGGGCACGATGTGCCGCATCCTGACCTGGTACGACAACGAATGGGGCTTCTCGAACCGGATGAGCGACACCGCCGTCGCGATGGGCAAGCTGATCTGACAGGGGGCCTCGGGCTGCTGCCCGGACCAAGACGGCCCGCGTCGCCGCGCGGGCCGTTCCCTTTTCCATGCCGCATTGCAGAAATCGCATGGCACCCTTTCGCCGGCGGTCGTTGCTAGCGCTAACGATGCTTCCGATATTGGTGACGTGCTCGTCACGACCTCAAAGGAGGGAGCCATGCTGACCATGACCGATCTGCGCAGCCGCCTAGACGCCTGGGCGAAGTACCGCCGCACCGTGGCCGAGATCGAGCGGATGCCGCTTGACGTGGCGCTCGACCTCGACATCTGGCGCGAGGACGCGCGCAACATCGCACGGCGCGCGGTCTACGGCGCCTGAGCGCCGAGAAACCGCGCCACCGCCGCGCGATAGGCGGGAAACGAGGGCAGGTCGCCGTGGCGGCCTGCCGGGACGGCTTCGAAGCGGACGTCGCCGCCGGCCGCCTCGACGGCCCGGGCCAGCCGCCGGCCTTCGCCGATCGGGATGACCTCGTCGGCTTCGCCATGGATGACCAGGACCGGCGCCGCCAGGGCCCCCGCCTCGGCGGCGCTGTCCCAGCGCTGCACCGGCATCAGGCAGGCAGGCAGCAGGGCCGCGCGCGCCATCATGCGGCAGGCGCTGGAGAACGGCGCCTCGAGGATCGCGGCGGCAACCGGCCGGCGGGCCGCCACATGCACCGCCAGCCCCGCGCCCAGCGAGAAGCCGTGGACGGCGACCGGCCCGCCCTGCCCTGCCAGCCAGTCGTGGACCGCCAGCGCGTCGGCCTTCAGGCGCGCCTCGGAGGGCTGCCCGGCCAGGCCGCCACCGCCGCGATACTCCATCGCGACGACCCGGCGCCCGGCATGGCTGTGCAGCGTCAGCCAGGGCTCGAACAGGCCCAGCGCCCCGGCATTGCCCATGAAGAACAGGACCGGCGGTCCGTCAGGCGGGCCGCCGACCAGCACCCCCACCGGGTCTGCGCCCGCAACCGGTACCTCGGCCCGGGCGAAGCCCTCGACCCACGCCTCCTCGGCCGCGAAGGGGTAAAGGAAGGCCGGGTGCAGGCGGATCATCACCAGCCCGTAGGCCGCATAGGTGCCGAGCACCGCCGCCACCATCCAGGCCGCCGCCGACATCGTCATCTTCCGGAATCCGGACATCGCCCTAGCGCCCGGGCGGGGCCTCCCCTCCCCGCCCGGACTGACCCCGACGCCCCGGATACCGGGCATCGAGGGCGGCCTTGACGGCGGGCGTCACGAAGGGCGCCACATTGCCGCCAAGGCGCGCGATCTCCTTCACCAGCTTCGAGGCGATCGCCTGATGCTGGGCTTCGGCCATGAGGAACACGGTCTCGACCCCGTCGTCGAGCCGGCGGTTCATGCCGACCATCTGGAACTCGTACTCGAAATCCGCAACAGCGCGCAGGCCCCGGATGATGATGGAGGCGCCCACATCCCGGGCGCAGTCGATCAGCAGATTCTCGAACGGATGCGCGACGATCTCTATCCCCGTCTCGCGCGCAAGGCCAGCGCATTCCGTCTCGACCATCGCCACCCTCTCTTCCAGAGAGAACAGCGGACCCTTGTCGCGGTTGATCGCGATACCGATCACCAGCCGGTCGACAAGCACGGCGGACCGCCGGATGATATCGAGGTGGCCAAGCGTGGGCGGGTCGAACGTGCCCGGATAAAGCCCGATGCGCATGATGTCCCCCCGGTCGGCGCCCGCCTCAGGCAACAATATTGCGTGCCCCGTTGCAAGGGGTGGCGGGCCGGCGTCAGAAGCCCTTGATCATTCCTTCCAGCGCATCCTTCTCCATCGCCAGTTCCGACAGTCGCGCCTTCACCACGTCGCCGATCGAGATCACGCCGACCATGGTGGTGCCCTCCATCACCGGCATGTGCCGGAACCGCCCGTCCGTCATCTTCTGCATGATCTCGTCCACGCTGTCGCCCGGCGCGCAGCTGACGATCTTGGTCGTCATCACGGCATCGACCGTGTCGCCGAGGCAGCCGACGCCGCGGCGCCCAAGTTCGCGCACGATGTCGCGTTCCGACAGGATGCCCGCCACGCGCTTGCCGTCGGGCGACACCACGACCGCGCCGATCCGCCTTTCGGCCAGCAGCCTGACCGCCTCGGTCAAGGAGGCGCCGGGCGCGATGGTCACGACGCCCTCGACAGGCTTCTCCTTCAGGATCGCATGGACATGCACGGGCGGCCCCTCCTCTTTGGTGTTTTCCCAAGCGTCCACGCGTCGTGGCCGCCTGTCAAGCGACCGGCCGTCCGCACCGCGGCTCAGGCCAGCGCTTCCAGCCGCGCGAGGTCGGCGCGCAGCCCCGCCGCCAGCGCCTCGGCCAGCCGTGCGACGCGGCGGTCGTCCGCGTGCCGCAGCAACCAGAAGCTGCGCGTCAGCCCGACGACCCCGGGCAGCACCCGCACCAGATCGGGCGCGTGCGGCAGCGCGAAGTCGTGCACGATCCCGATCCCGCCGCCGGCGCGCAGGAGGTTCAGCTGCACCGCGACCGAGTTCGAGGCCAGCGACACCCGGCCCACCCCGATCTCGGCCAGGTAGTCGAGCTCGCGGTCGAAGATCATGTCGGGGATGTAGCCGACGATGGCGTGGCGGCCGAGGTCGGCCAGCGCGGCCGGGGCGCCGTGACGGGCCAGATAGTCGCGCGAGGC
>JALORM010000487.1 GCA_025458985.1 Paracoccaceae bacterium
ACCGCCGGCGCGGTGAAGGGATAGGCCATGGCGGAACTCAGGCTCAGGAACGTCTCCAAGCGCTGGGGCAGCTATGTCGGCGTCGACGATTTCGACCTGCACATCGCCGACCGCGAGTTCATCGTGCTGCTCGGCCCTTCCGGCTGCGGCAAGACCACGACGATGCGGATGATCGCGGGGCTTGAAACCCCCAGCTCGGGCGAGATCTGGCTGGGCGACCGGATGGTGAACCGGCTCGAGCCCAAGGACCGCGACGTGGCGATGGTGTTCCAGTCCTACGGGCTCTACCCCAACCTCACGGTCTACGAAAACATCCGCTTTCCCCTCAAGGTCCGGAAGGTGCCGAAGGACCAGCACCACGACCGCGTGATGGCTGCGGCCGCGATGGTGGAACTGACGGACCTGCTCGACCGCCGCCCCGCCGCGCTCTCGGGCGGGCAGCGCCAGCGTGTCGCGCTCGGCCGCGCGATCGTCCGGCAGCCGACCGTGTTCCTGATGGACGAGCCCTTGTCGAACCTCGACGCCAAGCTGCGCGTCTCGACCCGGGCGCAGATCAAGAACCTCCAGCACCGGCTGAAGACCACCACCGTCTACGTCACCCACGACCAGATCGAGGCGATGACGCTGGCCGACCGCGTCGTGGTGATGAACGCCGGCCGCATCCAGCAGGTCGGCACGCCGACCGAGATCTACGACCGCCCCGCGAATACCTTCGTCGCGGGCTTCATCGGCAGCCCGGCAATGAACCTGGTGCCGGGCAGCCTGTCGCGCGGCGTGTTCGAGGCGCCGGGCATCCGGGTCGCGGGCCTGCCCGCCGGCAGCGACGGCCCGGTGACGCTCGGATTCCGCGCCGAGGACGCGAGCCTCGCGCCCGATGGCGGCGAGCTGTCGGCGCCGGTCTATTCGGTCGAGCTTCTGGGCGAGGCCTCGATGATCAGCTACCGGATCGGCGCGGCGCTTGTCTCGGTCAAGGCGCCCAAGGACTTCCGCGCCGAGATCGGCGAGACAGTCGGGGTGCACATCCCCGCCGCGCTCTGCCACCTGTTCGATACCGCGACCGGCACCCGCATCGCAGGAGGGGTGGCATGACCGACGCCGAAGACCACGCCCGGCGCTCGGCCGCCACGCTCGCCGCCGTGCGCGCGATGGAGGATGCGCTCGCCGCCGGCTCCAACGACATGGCCCGTCACTTCCACGAGGATTTCCTCTGGCGCGGCAACGCGGGCTGCGGCGTCAAGCGCGGCCTGCCCGAGTTCCGGCGCAACTGGCAGCTGCCGCTTCGCGCGGCCTTCACCGAACGCGTCTACCTGACCGAGCAGTTCCTGGCCGACGGCGACTGGGCCGCCTGCTTCGGCCATATCGAGGCGACGCATTCGGGGCCCTTCATGGGCATCGCGCCGACCGGGCGGCGCGTCACCATCCCCTACATGGACTTCTGGCGCGTCGAGGACGGGCGCATTGCCGACAACCCGGTGTTCGTCGACTTCGCCGCGGTGCTGGCCCAGCTCGGCCGCGACGTCTTTGCCGGCGATGGCTGGGAGGCCTACGACCGGGGCGAGCGGGTCCCGCCCGCCCCCGAAGGACAGACCGCGCCGGGGGTCTGACCCCCCGCGCCGCAGGAGACCTGTGCCATGACGATCCAGCATCTGAAGTCCGGCAAGCCCGAGGCGCAGCGCGCCGAAGACGACGCGAAGGTGCGCGCCACGGTCGAGGCGACGCTTGCCGACATCGCCGCGCGCGGCGACGCGGCGGTACGTGACCTGGCGCAGAGGTTCGACGGCTACGCTCCGCCGACCTTCCGCCTGACGGAGTCAGAGATCGCGGCGGCGATGCAGAAGGTCGACACCCGCGACATGGAGGACATCCGTTTCGCGCAAGCCCAGATCCGCCGCTTCGCCGAGGCGCAGCGCGCCAGCATGGCCGATATCGAGGTCGAGACGCTGCCCGGCGTGATCCTCGGCCACCGCAACATCCCCGTCCGGTCGGTCGGCTGCTACGTGCCGGGCGGCAAGTTCCCGACCGGGGTGCCGCGCATCGTGGCCTCGGCACCGCCGGTGAACGGCGCGCCGCATCCCGCCATCGTCGCCGCGATGCACATGGGCGGCGCGCACGAGATCTACGTGCTGGGCGGCATGCAGGCGGTGGGCGCCATGGCGCTGGGCACGCAGACGATCGAGCCCGTCCACATGCTCGTCGGCCCCGGCAACGCCTATGTGGCCGAGGCCAAGCGCCAGCTCTACGGCCGGGTCGGGATCGACCTCTTCGCCGGCCCCACCGAGACCATGGTCATCGCCGACGACACCGTGGATGCCGAGCTTTGCGCGACCGACCTGCTGGGTCAGGCCGAACACGGCTACAACTCGCCCGCCTGCCTCATCACCACCAGCCGGCGGCTGGCCGAGGCGACGCTGGCCGAGGTGGACCGGCTGCTCGCCATCCTGCCCACCGCCGAGACCGCCGCGGCCAGCTGGCGCGACTACGGCGATGTCTACCTCTGCGACACGCACGACGAGATGCTGGCGCTCGCGAACGATCTTGCCTACGAGCATGTCCAGGTGATGACCGACCGCGACGACTGGTATCTGCAGAACATGCACAGCTACGGCGCCCTGTTCCTCGGCCCCCGCACCAACGTGGCGAATGGCGACAAGGTGATCGGAACCAACCACACGCTGCCGACACGGCGGGCCGGCCGCTACACCGGCGGGCTCTGGGTCGGCAAGTTCCTCAAGACCCACAGCTACCAGCGCATCCTGACCGACGAGGCCGCGACGCTGGTCGGCGAATACGGCTCGCGGCTTTGCCTTCTCGAGGGCTTCGTCGGCCACGCCGAACAATGCAACATCCGCGTCCGCCGCTACGGCGGGCGGAACGTGCCCTACGGCGCGGCCGT
>JALORM010000068.1 GCA_025458985.1 Paracoccaceae bacterium
AGGTCCTGCACCGTCGGCCAGCGGTCGGTGAACCGGCGGAAGTAGCCGGTCACGGCGGCGACGGTCGTCTGCTGCAGCATGACCTCGGACAGCCAGACCGCATAGGGGTCGGGGCGCGCGCCTGCGGAACGGTCGGCCGGGCCGGTGCGCCAGGGCATGACCCTGGCGTGCCTGTCGTACCAGTCGAGCAGCGCCGCCGTCATCCCGTGCTCACGCAAACTTCACTCTCCTGCTGCCGATTGCGCTTTCTCCGGCCGTCGCCTGGGCTAGAATAGCGGTCGCGCCGGCAAAGGACAGGCGCAGGGCAAGGACCGCCGCAATCGCGGGTTCGAGCGCGCCTCGGGCCTGGTTGCGCGGCGGGTGCGCACGGCCAGCGAAGGCCGTGGCTTCGCCGTGGCGCGGGTCCTGACGCACTGGGCCGAGGTCGTCGGCCCCGAGATCGCCGCGCTGGCCCGTCCGGTCAAGGTCGGCTATGGCCGCGACGGCTTCGGCGCGACGCTGACGCTGCTCGCCACCGGCGCGGCCGCGCCCCTGGTGCAGATGCGCCTTCCCGAGATCCGCGACCGCGTCAACGCCTGCTACGGCTATGCCGCGATCAGCCACCTGAAGGTCACGCAGACTGCGGCCGATGGCTTTGCCGAGGCGCAGGCGCCCTACACGCCGCCGCCGCGCTCCCCTCGCCCCGAAGCCGAGGCCGCGGCGACCGAGGCGGCGCACGAGATCGCGGACCCCGGCCTGCGCGAGGCGCTCACGCGGCTGGCCGGGCACGTCCTGTCGAAAGTCTAGACCCAAGAGAACGAGGCAGAGCATGCAAAGACGTACCTTCCTGGCCGGGATCTCGCTTGTCGCGCTTGGCGCAGGCGCCGGTCTCTGGATCACCGGCTCCGGCGGCACGCCGCTGATGGCGGCGCTTGCGCAGGGCACCGGCGAAGCCGACGCCTCGATGGTGCAGGAAATGGCGCTCGGCAGCGCGGACGCGCCGGTAACGGTGATCGAATATGCGTCGTTCACCTGCCCGCACTGCGCGAACTTCCACGAGACCGTCTTCCCGCAGATCAAGGCGAACTACGTCGATACCGGAAAGGTGCGCTTCGTCTATCGCGAGGTCTACTTCGACCGTTTCGGGCTCTGGGCCGCGATGGTCGCCCGCTGCGGCGGCGAGGCCAAGTACTTCGGCATCGTCGATCTGATCTATGAACGGCAGAGAGACTGGGCCGCAGGCAACGACCCCGCCCAGATCGCCGGCAACCTGCGCACCCTGGGCAAGGTGGCCGGGCTTGGCGACGAGGCGCTCGATGCCTGTCTGTCCGATGGCGAGATGGCGCAGGCCCTTGTCGATACATGGGAGCGGAACCGCCAGCAGGACGGCATCGATTCCACCCCCTCGTTCCTCATCGACGGGCAGAAGTACGGCAACATGAGCTATGAGGATTTCGCGGGGATCCTCGAAGCCAAGCTTGGCGGCTGAGCCGGTCAGCCGGACGGGAACAGCCGGTCCAGCGCCCGGTCGATCACGGTCCAGTCGTCCAGCTCCAGCCGGACGGGAAAGGTCAGCACCCGTTCACGCGCCGCCGGCAGCAGACGCACGGCGTCCTTTTCGGTGGTGACAAGCTGCGCTCCCGCGGCCCGGGCCTCGGCCTCGAGCCGCGCGAGCAGCGCGTCCCCTATCGGCTGGTGGTCGTCGAGCGGGACCACGCGCACCAGGTCGGCCCCTGCAGCCCGGAGCGAGGCGAAGAACTTCTCGGGCCGGCCGATCCCGGCGAAGGCCAGCGCGCGCAGGCCGTGCCAGTCCATGCCGGTGGCAAGCGGCGCAAGGCGCCCGGTGACGAGCGGAACGGGCAGGCCGCGGCCCCAGGTCGCCGCGAACCGCGCCTGATCGGCGGCCTCGCCGATCGCCAGCACCAGATCGGCGCGCTTCAGCCCTTCGGACACCGGCTCACGCAGGGGGCCGGCGGGCAGCACCCTGCCATTGCCGAAGCCCGTGCCGGCGTCGACGACGACCAGCGACAGGTCCTTGGCCGGATCGGGGTTCTGGAACCCGTCGTCAAGCAGGATCGCCTGCGCGCCGGCCGCCGCCGCGGCCTGGGCCCCGGTAAGCCGGTCGCGTGCCACCCAGACCGGCAGGAACGCCGACAGAAGCAGCGGCTCGTCGCCGGTGTCGGCGGCCGTGTGCCGCGCGGGATCGGCGCGCACAGGGCCGTCGAGCGCGCCGCCGTAGCCGCGCGAGACGGCATGCGCGGTGATCCCGCGCCGGGCAAGTCGCGCGGCAAGCGCGATCACCGTGGGCGTCTTGCCGGCGCCTCCGGCCACGAGGTTGCCGGCGCAGATCACCGGCACGCCGGGATGCGTGCCGGGGCGCCGCACGCGCCGCGCGGTGGCCGCCGCATAAAGCGCGGCCAGGGGTCCGAGGGCGCGGGCCTGCCAGCCGGGTCGGTCTGGCGGGCTGACCCAGAAGGCGGGGGGGCGCACCGTTCAGCCCGCCCCGGCGCTGCGCTCGAGCGCCTCGGACACCAGCGCCAGAACACGCTCGGACGTGTCTGCGCCACCGGTCGACACGCGCCACGCAGCGTGGGCCAAGGCCGCGGCGCGGTCGGGGGACAGCAACTGCGACAGCGCCTCGCCCAGTTCGACCGTGCTTTCCACGGCCCGCGCGGCTTGGGCCGACCAGAACCGGCCGTAGATCGGCGCATGCGCCCCGGTGTGGACGCCGTGCAGGATGGCCGATCCCAGCGACGCCGGTTCCAGGGGCGACCGCCCGCCGCTGCCGCCGGGCAGAAGCGTGCCGCCCATGTAGCTCACGGGCGCCAGGCGGTACCACAGGCCAAGGTCGCCTTCGCTGTCGGCGATGAAGATCTCGGTCGAGGCCGCGGGTTCGCCCTCGACCGAGCGGAGCGCGACGGCAAAGCCGACGGCGGTCAGCGTGGCGGCCAGCGCCGGGCCGCGTGCGGGATCCGACGGCACAAGAATGAGGAGAAGCCTGTGCGCCATCCGGGCGGCGCTGCGATGCGCCGAGATGACCGCCGATTCCTCGTCCGGCGGGACGGCCACGGCCAGCCAGACCGGCCGGGCCTTCAGCGTCTCGGCGATGGCGTCGCGCTCGCGGTTGTTGCAGGGCGGCGTCGGGGTCTCTTCCTCCAGCGGCCCCGCAATCTCGACGCTTCCGGCGTCGACGCCCGCGGCGATCAGCTCGGCCGCCGCCCCCTCGTCGGTGGCAAGCACCTTGCCGAAGTGCCCGAGCGTCGCGGCGTTGAGCCGCGCCAGCCGCCGCCAGCCACGGTCCGGCGTCGGCGCTGCAGTGGCGTCAATCAGGTCGAGCGGGATGCCCCGTCGCGCGGCCTCGTCGATCAGCGCGGGCCGCAGCCCCGTGCCGGCCCAGATCGCGATGTCGGGGCGCCAGTGGTCGAGGAACGAGCGGACGGGCACCGCGGCATCGTTCGGCACGTACTGATGGACGCAGCGAAGCGGCAGGACGGCGCCGGGATCGTCGTCGCCGGTCAGCAGGACCGAGGCATCGTCATGGGCCTCGACGATGCGCCGGGCAAGGTCGCAGAGCGCCCTGAGCTGGGCCAGGCTGGATGCGTGAAGCCAGACGAGCCGCCCCTCGGGCCGGCGCAGTCCGGGCTGGCCCATGCGCTCGGGCAGCCGCGCCGCCTCGGCGCCGCCCCGCGCGATCTCGCCCGCGATCCGCCGCCGGGCCGCGAAGGTGCCGAGCGACCCGAGCGACAGGTAGGCGCGAAGACCGGGGGGGCGGGTCATGGCGGGCGGGGGCGCGATGTACGGTCAGGTGCCGAGTTCCTCGGTCGGGCTTGCCGCCGTGCCCTCGTCGCGCAGGCGGTGAAGGTGGGCGATGAAGTAGCGCATGTGGGCGTCGTCGACGGTTCGCTGGGCCTCGGCCTTCCAGGCGGCGAAGGCCGACTGGTAGTCGGGGAAGATGCCGACGACGTGGATGTCGTCGACGTTCCTGAAGGTGGATTTGGTCGGATCGGTCAGTTCGCCGCCAAAGACGAGGTGCAGCCGCTGTGTCATCTGAGGGTCCTTCCCGCGTTTGCGCGGCACCCTACGCCTTGGCGGCCCCGGGTCAAGGCTCGCGCGTGTGGCCAGGGGCTCGCGACCGGCGCCATGCAGGCCGGCCCCGGCTCTGTCAGAAGGGGCACCTGACCGAGAACGTCATTCCCTTGCCACCGTCGGGATGGCGCAGACGCAGGCTTTCGGAATGCAACATCAGGCGTGGCCAGTCGCGCGCCGCACCCTCGGCGTAGAGAGGATCGCCGAGGATCGGGTGGCCGATCTCGCGCATGTGGACGCGCAGCTGGTGGCTGCGGCCGGTGTGCGGTGTCAGACGGACCCGCGTCGTGCCGTCGGCCTCGCGACGGACCACGCGCCAGTCGGTCTGCGCGGGCCGCCCGTTCACCGGGTCGACATGCTGGCGCGGGCGGTTCGGCCAGTCGACGCCCAGCGGCAGGTCGACGGTGCCCGTGTCGTCGGCGATGTGGCCCTGGACCCGGGCGACGTAGGTCTTCTTCACCTGCCGCCGCTCGAACTGCAGGCCGAGGTGGCGCTGTGCCTGCGGCGTGAGGGCGAAGACCATGACGCCCGAGGTGTCGCGGTCAAGCCGGTGGACCAGCAGCGCCTCGGGGAACGACGCCTGCACCCGCGCAATCAGGCAGTCGGAGAGGTGCTCGCCCTTGCCGGGCACCGACAGAAGCCCTGCCGGCTTGTTCACCACCAGGATCGCGTGGTCGCGGTGGATCACGTCCAGCGGCGTGTCGGGCGGGGCGTAGGCGTCCATCCCGGGGCCTTAGCCGAGCCGCGCGCAGGCGTCCACCGCCGCGCGATCCTTCTGGCGAAGGATCGGTGCCGGGCGTCGCCCGAATCTTCGCAGAAGATTCGCCTCACCAGGCCGCAGACTGCGGCAGGCCATCGTCGATGTCGTACCAGTCGCCCTTTTCGGCCACGAAGATGTGGTCCGCCAGCCGCCCGCCCGTCCGCCCCTCGATCGCACCCGCCTCGACCGAGAAGGCTCCATCCCCGGCCCTGAAGTAGAGCGATGACCCGCAGCCCGTGCAGAACCCGCGTCGCCCGCCGCCGGGCGTCGCATACTCGGCCAGCGCGTCGCGCGCCTGCCAACTGACCGTGGCTTCGACGGCGTCGAACGAGGCGGTGTAGTGGCCCGACAGCTTGCGGCACTGGCGGCAGTGGCAGGCGGTGATCTCACCCGCCGGGCCGGGCAGGGTGAACCGGCAGGCACCGCAGAGGCAGGCAGCCTGCAGGACCGCAGGGGGATCGGGATCGGGGGGCGGCGGCGGGCCGGCGGGCGCGTAGTAGTCGCCTGCATCCTCTGGGTGCCAGTGCGCCGCGATCCGCAAGCCGGTCGGGCCGTCGAAGGCGCCCGCGGCGATGGAGATGCGCGCCTCGCCTTCCGGCGCCCAGAACAGGCTTGCGCCGCACAGGCGGCAGAAGCCGCGCCGGGCGCCGGGTGACGACCGGAACCACGCAAGGCCCTCGTCTCGGGTCAGGCGGAACCGCTCCAGCGGCACCGAGGTCGCGGCCCAGTAGTGCCCCGAGGTCCGGCGGCACTGGGTGCAGTGGCAGGCGATTACCTCGCGCAGCGGCGCGTCCGCCTCGAACGCGACCGCGCCGCACAGGCACGAACCGGAGTAAGCCGTCACGGCCACCTCGCGCGCCGGGGAACCTTCACGGCGAGCATGGGCATCAGCCACGGCGACCGGAAGCGGGTCAGGTCCAGCGCCTCGTGCACGCCCACCGTCTCCTCGCCGTCGATCTGCGTCTGCACGGCGGACCGGCAGTAGAACGGCGCGTCGAGCATCGCCTTGACCTGCCGCGGCCGGTACCCCGGATCGGCCCGTGTCTCCCGCCGGACGGCCCAGAGAGACCGCGCCAGCCGGGCCTTCGGAGGTGGGTCGATCACCTCGGCCACGTCGCCGCGGAAGCGGACGCCGACCGCAAGGTCGGACCCGTCGGCGCGCGTTGCGTCGTAGAACACCGTCGCCCCGCCCCGGGTCGGGAACCGACCCCAGGTCCAGTAGCGGAAATCGGCCTCGAGCGCCCGGGTCCCGAAGTTGGCGTCGAAGTAGCCGTGCCCCGCCCATGTCCAGCCGGGCCTGTCGAGCCGCACCTCGATCCGCGCCGAGGGGGCGAAGGGGCGCCAGACATGGGCGCCGTCCGGCGTCAGAGGCAGTTCGACGGCGGAGGTCGCCTCGGGCGTCAGGACAACCTCGCCCCTCAGTCGGCCGAGGTGCGGCCAGCAGAGCTCGTCGATCGCCACGGTCAGGCGCGTGCCATCCCAGTGCATCGCCGAGGGGCCGATCGACAGCGTGTCGGCGGTCAGCGCCAGCGCCGACTGGCCCCGGTCGGTCATCGTCCAGCGGCCGCCGGGGCCATAGGTGACGGCGTTCAGGCAGCAGTGATCCGCAGGCGTGCGCCGTCCGCTCCAGCGGTACCAGGGCGAGAAGACCGACCCTATGAAGCCGATGATCGAGATCGCGCGGGCGCCGTCGTCCGAGATGCCGTCGAGATACCACCAGGCGTATCCGTCCGGCGGAACATCGAGGTCGAAGCACGGTCCTCCAAGATCGCCTCGGCCGCGTGCCGGCCTGAGAGGGTTGCCATCGGGATCCCCGCCCCCGGGTGCGCCCCGCCGCCGGCCAGGTAGAGGCCCTTGATCCGCGTCCGCGCCCCGGGTCGGGCGAAAGGCGCCATCAGGCCATGCGGGCTCAGCCCGTAGAGGGAGCCGGCCGATCCGGGAAACAGGGCCGCAAAGCGGCCCGGGTCCGTCAGGGCTGCCGGAGGCGGAGCCGGCGCGAAGCTCAGGCCACGCGCCGCCAGCGTGTCGAACACCCGGGTACGGCATCTGGATTCCTCCTCCGGCGGGCCTCCTGTCAGGGGCGGGCCGTTCATGATGATCTCGAAGCGCTCGATTGCCGGCGGGGTTCTGCCGCTGCCGCGGTCCTCGGCGCAGAGGTAGAGCGTCGGGTCCTCGGGCGGGCGACCCGCGGCAAGCGCCTCGAACTCGGTCTTCGGGTCGGCGCCGAAGAAGACGGTGTGGTGCGCAAGCTCCCGCCCCTGCGGGGTGGACGCGAAGGCCCAGACATAGGCGGACTGGCTGCGGGGCTCGGTCGCGCGCCGCGCCACGGCGGCGCGCGCGCCCTGCCCCAGCAGCCCCTCGGCCAGCGCCCGGGGGTCGCCGTTGAACACCACGCGATCGGCGAGAACCCGGCGGCCGTCCGCGGTGTGGACGGCAGCGACCCGGCCGTCGCGCAGTTCGATCTTCTCGGCGCCGGTCCCGAGTTCGGCCTCGACCCCGAGCGATTCGGCCAGCGCGAGCATCGTGGCGGCAAGTCGGTGCATGCCGCCCTCGACGCGCCAGACGCCCCGCGCCTCGGAATGCCAGATCAACCCGAGGACCGCGGGACTGAGGTAGGGCGAGCCGCCGACATAGGTCGCGTAGCGGCCGAAAAGCTGCGCAAGGCGCGCGTCGGCGAATCGCCCGGCCAGCAGCCCGGCCAGGCTGCGCCCCGGCAGCAGCACCGGCAGGAGGCCCGGGCGGGACAACGCAGAAAGCACCAGCCGGCCAAGACGGGGCTGTGGGGCCTGCATCATCGGTGCGTCGAAGGCCCGGTAGAGCCGTCCGGCCGTGGCCGAGAAGGCGCGGAAGTCGGCCTCGGCGCGCGCGCCGCCAAAGCCGCGCACGGCGGCCGCGCTGGCCTCGGGATCGGCAAATAGGTCGAGAGTTGCGCCGTCGGGCCAGTAGTGGCGGGCGAGCAACGGCTCGGGCACCAGGCTCACGTGGTCGTCGATCCGCGCGCCGCAGTCTGCGAACAGCGCCTCGAACACGGGCTTCATGGTGACCACCGTCGGGCCGGCGTCGACCGGTCCGGCCGGGCTCGGCAGGGTGCGCATCTTGCCGCCGGGCCAGGGGTGACGGTCAAGCAGCGTCACCGCAAGGCCGGCACGCGCAAGCCGCGCGGCGGCCGCAAGGCCGCCGACGCCCGCACCGATCACGACGGCCCGCTCGCGCGCGGCGCTGCCCATGCGGGACCTCCCGACTCCGTTGACATGGGAGGATAGACTGTCCACACTGATTTACAACTGGCTGTCAGGCGGCGGTCGAGGCAGCCATCGGGCGGGGGCGCGCCGGGCCGGCCCCGCCGCGGCTGGGGTCTGCGCTTGGCTATGCGGTCACGCCGGGCGGCGCGCGGATCCGGCCGACCATCCTGCTGTCGGTCGCCCAGGCCTGCGGCGACGACCGTCCCGCCATGGCGGATGCCGCCGCCGCGGCGCTGGAGCTGGTGCACTGCGCCAGCCTCGTGCACGACGACCTGCCGATGTTCGACGACGCCGACATCCGGCGCGGCAAGCCCTCGGTTCACCGTGCCTACTCGGAGCCTCTGGCGCTGTTGGCGGGCGACAGCCTGATCTTCCTCGCGTTCGGCGAACTTGCCCGGGCCGCGGCCATCGACTGTGCCCGCGCGGCCGAGCTGATCGGCATCCTCTCCACCCGTGCCGGCATGCCGCACGGCATCTGCGCGGGGCAGGGTTGGGAAAGCGAGCCGGCGATCGACCTGTCGGCCTATCACCGCGCCAAGACCGGGGCGCTGTTCATCGCGGCGACCCAGATGGGTGCCGTCGCGGCCGGCCAGGAGGCCGAGCCCTGGGAGGAGCTGGGCGCGCGCATCGGCGAGGCGTTCCAGGTGGCCGACGACTTGCGCGATGCCCTCTACGACGAGGCGGCGCTGGGCAAGCCCGCCGGACAGGACGCGATCCATGCCCGGCCGAACGCAGTCGCCGAACTGGGGGTGCAGGGCGCGATCCGTCGTCTGACTGACATCCTTGCGGGCGCGATCGCCTCGATCCCGTCCTGCCCGGGCGAGGCGATGCTCGCCGCGATGGTGCGCAAGACCGCCGAGCGGCTGACGCCGGTGGCTCCGGCGCGGGCCAGGGCGTGACCTGCGAAGGCAAGGCGCGCCTTGGCTGCGGTGCCCAGCTATGTGCTACCGATGGGCGCTCGGGCAGAACAGGGCAAGCGACATGGCTGACGTGCGTCCGCACCTGCCGCCGGCGCCTTCTGCGGAGACGTGGCGCGGAAGGCTGAACCGGCTGGTGGCCAGCCGCGCCTTCCAGCGCTGGGCGGCGCGGGTGCCGGGGGTGCGGCGCCTCGCGCGTCGAGAGGGAGAGCGGCTCTTCGACCTCGTGGCGGGGTTCGTGCACACGCAGGTCTTGCTTGCGGTGGTCGAGCTTGACCTTCTGCGCGCCTGCCGTGATGCGCCGGTCCGGACCGCGGCGCTGGCAATCCGCGCCGGGGTCGCGGCCGAGCGGATGGAGGCGCTGATGCGCGCCGCCGCCGCGCTGGGGCTGTTCCGCGCCGGTCGCGACGGCTGGCAGACCTCGCGCCTCGGTGCGGCCGCCCTGGGGGTTCCGGGGCTTGCAGCGATGATCCGACACCACCCTGTGCTCTATCGTGACCTCTCCGACCCGGTGGCCCTGCTGCGCGGCGAGGTCGAGACCGAGCTTGCCGCCTTCTGGCCCTACGTCTTCGGCGCCGGTGCGGCTGAAGATCCCGGGCGCGCGGCCGACTATTCCGCGCTGATGGCCGACACGCAGGGGCTGGTCGCCGAGGAAGTGCTGGCCGCGGTGTCGCTGAAGGGGGTCCGGCGGCTGGTCGACGTGGGCGGCGGGACCGGCGCCTTCCTGGCCGAGGCGGGCCTGCGCTGGCCTGCGCTGTCGATGGTGCTCTTCGATCTGCCTGCCGTGGTGCCGGGCGCCGAGGCGCGCCTGTCGCGGGCGGGACTGCGCGACCGGGTCGAGATCGTGGCCGGGTCGTTCCGCGACGATCCCTTG
>JALORM010000488.1 GCA_025458985.1 Paracoccaceae bacterium
CGTGATCGCCGCCGTCAGCGTCGTCTTCCCGTGGTCAACGTGGCCGATCGTGCCAACGTTCACGTGCGGTTTCGTCCGTTCGAATTTTGCCTTTGCCATGGTGGCCTCCTGTTCGGGTCGCGGTGGGCCGGCGGCCCACCCTACGGGTTGGTAGGGTGGGCGCTCGCGCCCACCGCAGGGATCACGCGTACTTCTTCTGGATCTCTTCCGAGATGTTCTGCGGCACGGCCTCGTAATGGTCGAACTGCATCGTGAACACCGCGCGGCCCGAGGACATCGAGCGCAGGTTGTTGATGTAGCCGAACATGTTGGCCAGCGGCACGAAGGCATTGATGACGTTGGCGTTGCCGCGGCTGTCCTGGCCGGTGACCATGCCCCGGCGCGAGGTCAGGTCGCCGATGATGCCGCCGGTGTATTCCTCGGGCGTCACCACTTCGACCTTCATGATCGGCTCCAGAAGCTTGGCGCCGGCCTTCCTGAGGCCCTCGCGCATCGCGGCGCGGGTGGCGATCTCGAACGCGAGGACCGAGGAGTCGACGTCGTGGAACGCGCCGTCGGTCAGCGCCACCTTGAAGTCGATCACCGGGAACCCGGCCAGCGGACCGCTGTCCATCACCGACTGGATGCCCTTCTCGACGCCGGGGATGTATTCCTTCGGCACCGCGCCGCCGACGATCTTGCTTTCGAACGAGTAGCCCTCGCCCGGCTCGGTCGGCGTGATCTCGAGCTTGACGCGGGCGAACTGGCCCGTGCCGCCGGTCTGCTTCTTGTGGGTGTAGTCGATCTCGGTCTTCTGGCTGATCGTCTCGCGGTAGGCCACCTGCGGGGCGCCGATGTTGGCCTCGACCTTGAACTCGCGCTTCATGCGGTCGACGAGGATATCGAGGTGAAGTTCGCCCATGCCCTTCATGATCGTCTGGCCCGACTCGATGTCGGTCTCGACGCGGAAGGACGGGTCCTCGGCCGCGAGGCGCTGCAGCGCCAGGCCCATCTTCTCCTGATCGGCCTTCGACTTCGGTTCGACCGCGATCTCGATCACGGGCTCGGGGAAGGTCATGGTCTCGAGCACGACGGGCTTGTTCGGATCGCAGAGCGTGTCGCCCGTGGTCGTCTCCTTCAGGCCGGCGAGCGCGATGATGTCGCCGGCGAAGGCCTCGTCGATCTCCTCGCGGTTGATCGCGTGCATCATCATCATGCGGCCGACGCGCTCGCGCTTGCCCTTGGTCGAGTTCATCATCTGGTCGCCCTTCTTGAGCTGACCGGAATAGAGGCGCGTGAAGGTGAGCGAGCCGACGAAGGGGTCGTTCATGATCTTGAACGCGAGGCCCGCGAAGGGCTGGGCATCGTCGGCCGAGCGTTCGATGTTGCGGGTCTCGGTTTCGTCGCCCGGGGCGAAGCCCATGTAGGCCGGCACGTCGAGCGGCGAGGGCAGGAAGTCGATGACCGAGTTCAGAAGCGGCTGCACGCCCTTGTTCTTGAAAGCCGAACCGGCGGTCACCGGCACGAAGGTCAGCGACAGGGTGCCCTTGCGGATCAGCTTGCGCAGCGTCTCGATGTCGGGCTCGTTGCCTTCGAGGTAGGCCTCCATGGCGTCGTCGTCCATCTCGACGGCCAGTTCGATGAGCTTGCCGCGCCATTCCTCGGCCACGCCCTTGAGGTCGGCCCGGATCGGCTGGCGCTTCCACGAGGCGCCGAGGTCCTCGCCCTGGTACACCCATTCTTCCATGGTGATCAGGTCGATGATGCCTTCCAGCTTGTCCTCGGCCCCGATCGGCAGCGCGATCGGCGCGGGGGTGGCGCCGGTACGGTCCTTGATCATCTTCACGCAGTTGAAGAAGTCGGCGCCGATCTTGTCCATCTTGTTGACGAAGACGATCCGCGGAACCTTGTAGCGGTCGGCCTGGCGCCAGACGGTCTCGGTCTGCGGCTCGACGCCGGCGTTGGCGTCCAGAAGGCAGATCGCGCCGTCGAGCACGGCCAGCGAACGCTCCACCTCGATGGTGAAGTCTGCCTTCGGCCGTCGGGTCCTCCTGGCGCTGCCAGAAGGTCGTGGTCGCGGCCGAGGTGATGGTGATCCCGCGCTCCTGCTCCTGCTCCATCCAGTCCATCGTCGCGGCGCCGTCGTGCACCTCGCCGATCTTGTGGGACTTGCCGGTGTAGTAGAGGATCCGCTCCGTCGTCGTGGTCTTGCCCGCATCGATGTGGGCCATGATGCCGAAGTTGCGGTAGCGGTTCAGGGGATAGGCGCGGGCCATTGGATCGGTCCTCGGGAGAAGGGGGCTGTTACCAGCGGTAATGGCTGAACGCCTTGTTGGCGTCGGCCATCTTGTGGGTGTCTTCGCGCTTCTTCACGGCGGTCCCGCGGTTCTGCACGGCGTCCGAAAGCTCGCCGGCGAGGCGCTCTTCCATCGTGTTCTCGTTGCGCTTGCGCGCGGCGGTGATCAGCCAGCGGATCGCCAGCGCCTCACGGCGCTCGGGGCGCACTTCGACCGGCACCTGGTAGGTGGCGCCGCCGACCCGGCGCGAGCG
>JALORM010000069.1 GCA_025458985.1 Paracoccaceae bacterium
GGCCCCGCCCCCATCGTGGAGCTTTCGCCGCCGCTTCGCCGGTCAGAGGTGCTCATCGTGTGCCCCGGGCTGCGGGTTTGCTCTCCGGAATCCGACGGGACGTCCACCCCGCCAGCGTATGCGAGCAAGGCGTCGAACATGCGCTGCACCTGGATGTCCGTGACGGCGGAATTACCCGAGGGGTCGACGGTTCTCAGGCGAACAAGAAATTCTGGGTCAATTGGTTCGCCGGCAGCAAGCCGGTCATAGGCGGCGATGATATCCTCAACCGCCACTCTGCGGTTTTCGCCTTTTCCCCTCATGTGCTCGTGAGCGGCCGTGCCTTCTGTCAGGCGGGTCGTCGTGGCAGGGTTCAGCTCCAGCAGGTTGCGCAGCGCGCTCAGGCGCGTGTCCTGCGGCAGGGCGGGATTGGACGCTGTCGCGAAGTTGCGGGCGTACCTGTCGTGGAATTGCATGCGCTCTGGACGCGTTTCGTTCCGCCAATCGTCACCACGTTGCATGAGGTGTTCGTGCAGCATCCGCAACGCGCGAAGCGGCTCCGGTGCTGCCGGCGTGCGAAGCAGGCTCAGCGGGTTGTGCCCGTGGCGCAGGCCAGCTTCGTGCAGGACCGTCTTCATGACATGGGCGAGGGAGTGCGGACCCTGGTTGCCGGTGCCCGACACCACGCCGAAGGCGGTGGTGGACGCGCGCCGGCCCAGCGATCCGGCCATCGGGCCGCTGGACCCGTGGATATTCTGAAGCGTTGCGCTCAGTTGGGCGATCTGCTGTGGCGTGGTGCGGGCGGCGTGATGCCGTTCCCGGCTGGTCTGCACCCTGAGTCTGGGCCCTGCGTCGGCAGCGGCAGGCCTGGAAGGCCCCGGCGCGCTGGGGTCCTCTCCGCCTTGGCCACGGAGCTGCGCCAAGGTTCCCAGCAGTTCATCTTCGGAGGGGGCGTGCCCTGCAGGCGCGTGACTCGCGAGAAGGGCGCTTATCTCCTGCAACTCCGGCGGAGTCATGGCCCCGCTTGCAACAGCCATGCTGGCGAGGCCTTGCAGGATCGCGGTCCCTGCGGCCTCGGCGCGACTCTGCGGCGCTGGCTGGTTCAACGTCATTTGCGACAGGTCAGGCAGGAGGCTCCCGGAAGCGGCAAGCTCCGGGGCCTCGTAACCGGGAATCTGACCGGACCATTGCGAGCCAAGACCCTGCAACGGGTGAGAGCCCCAGCCTGCGCCAGGCTCGCCAGGCGGATCAACGGGCAGATGCGATCCCTGGCCTTGCAACGGGTAAGAGCCCCAGCCTGCGCTCTGATCATAACCGCCGGGATCTTGCGTGACCGGACCCGGGCCGACAAAGGGCTGACCCCTAACCGCGGGAGCCACGTCCCGAGGGGACAGGCTCCCGCCGTGAAGATACGGAAGTCCCCCCATTCCCTGAGTGGTGGCACCTAGATCGACAAGGCCCCCACCCGGAAACGCGGGCGCCGCGCCCGGAGGCGGAAAGCTCGTGCCGTGGAACCCGCCCATGTATTGACCGCCCATGCCCAGTGCGCCAGGGGGAGGCCCCAGTACCCCGGGCACCGGGCCGATGGGGCCTTGGCCCCAGCCAGGCCCGAGCCCCGCTGCAGCACTCAGCGTACCCGTTCCGAAGCCGTGGGCGCCGTATCCCTGCTGCGTGCCGGGCTGGGCCAAGCTCCCGCCGGCTTCTGCGAAGGGAGACGGTGCGGGCAGACCTGCCCCCGACGAACTGCTCGCGCCAAATCGCGATGGCCCCGCAGACCCGGCGCCACCACGTTGCACCTTCGTCGGCGATTGGTTGCCCGAGGGGTTGTCCACGTCGTCCAGCGACCGCTTCGGTGACCCGCCAGAGTCGCTCCTCTGAAGCTGCTGCGACTTCTTTTTCCGAAGCTTGAGCGTGGGCAGGTTCGGGGGCAGGCCACCCGGGTCGCGGGGAGGTTCGCCGCCGCCGCCAACTCCCATCATTTCCCGAACTCCCTGGCCAACCGTTGCGGTCGCAAGGTCACAGAGCGGACCGTATTCCGCCCATTGAAAAAACTCATGGTCGCGCTGGGCGTCCGGAGGCGGCGACCGGGTCTTGCAGGGTCCCGCGAATCCCTGCCTCGGGCCGCCCGCCGATCTGCCCTGTACCGCAGAGCAGAGGTGCCCTACGTGTCATGCCATCGCAGGGCAAGCGGTTGCCCCTTGCGCGCCGGTCCCGGCGCGGCACCGGCAAGCCTGAACCGACCCGGCTGCGGCGACAGGGCGTCGCGGCGGGTGCGGGGTGCGGCGCGCGGGCGGCGTGATAGGGTCGCATAGCCCAGCAGGCCCGGGACCAGACCGATGCGCACTGCCCTCCTTTCCGTTGCGGCCGCCATCGGCCTCGGCCCGGCTGCGGCCGGGGCCAGCCCGTTCTGCGACCTGCTGTGGGTCACCCGGAATGCGATCTTCGACCGTGCCGGATACTGCTTTGCCAGCCCTCTCGGGCGGGCGCTGTTCGACAACGCCGACTGCACGCAGACCCGCCCCGTCGTACCGGCGGCAGACGCGCCGTCCGTGGCGCGGATGACCGCGCTCGAGGCCCGCGCCGGGTGCCGCGTCGACACCCGTGGCCCGCCCACATCCGGCCAGCGTGCCATCCTTGCCCGCCTTGCCCGGTTTGCCGACCTGCCCGAGCCCGAGGAACGGGGATGGGCCTGCATCGGCTACCTCGGCGCGCCGTTCGACCTGCGGGCAGGCGCCACGACGGCCAGCGCGACCGTCGGTCGCGTCGTGCCCGGACAGTCGCTTGTCTTCAACTACCGCGCGCGCGACGGCTGGCACTACATCATCGCAACCGGAGGCCCGGACGGCGGGACCTACGAGGAGGGATGGGGCCAGGCCGACATCGCCCGGGGGCTTTGCCGGGGCGAGGCCGGCTGACCCCGCCCGATCGGGGCGCGGTCAGGGAACCGTCACCTCGACGCGCTGCCCGGCCGTGACCTCGAAGGCGGTCTCGGCCGGCGCCCGGTCGTCAGGATAGCCCGCCACCGCGACGTACCGGCCCGCGGGCAGCGTCTCCTGATGGGCCGAGCCGTAGGCGAAGACAAGTTCGCGGCGATTGCCCTGGATGTCGGCCGCGGCATCGAGGACGGTGATCCGGTCGGCCCCGTCGGCGCTGATCGCCGCGACGCCGGCACCGAGGATGACCAGCACCTCGCTGCGCGCCCCGGCGGCAACCGCGAAGGGCGCCGACATCACCTGGGCTTCCCCGAGGCTCGCCTGAATCACGAACTCGCCCGCCGGAAGGTCGAGGTCCCCCGCGCCGTAGCGATAGGCGTAACTTTTGCGCCCGCCGTCGATGCCCGCGGTCGCGGCCAGGACCTCGAAGAAGATGGCATCACCTTCGACCGCCGGCCCGCCATCGGCATAGAGCGCAGACACCGCCGCGATGCCGGAGCCCACGACGATGTCTGTCTCAAGCCGCTCGCCCGGCGCAAGCGTGACGGTGCGGGTCGCCTCGGCCGGCCCCTGGCGGCCGGTCAGAACCAGGTCCCCCGCCGGGATGATGGCGGTCAGGCTTCCGTAGCTGTAGGCCACCGCCTCGCCGTTCGCGGCCTCGACGTAGATGGCCGGATCGGGCTCGGCGCCTTCGCTGCGCCGCCCGGTCAGCGTCAGCACACCGGCATTCAGCACGAAATGCTCTTCGGTCAGCGCATCGGCGACCAGCGTGACGGGGCGCTCCTGCGCGACTTCGCCGATGCTCATCCTGAGGACGTAGTCGCCGGGGTCGGCCCGCGTCTCGTAGCGCGCGCCATAGGTATAGTGGACCGTTTCGCCCGACGGCGTCGCGAGTTCCCAGTAGATGTCGGCCTGAAGGTCCTCGGCCCCCTCGGCCAGCGCGGCCGTCGCGGCAAGGTTCACCTCCAGCGCGGCGGGCTGGGGCACGGGATCCGGCACCGGCTCGGGCGGCGGTTCGGCCGCCACGGTGCGGCTCAGCGCGTCGGTCAGCTGCGCGGCATCGGCGGCGGGCAGATAGGACCCTCCGGTGGCCTCGGCCAGGCAGGCGACCGCCCGCCCCTCGTCCTCGCTCAGGCCGAAGCCGACGACATGGGCGGTGAAATCGACCCCCGTCGCCTCCAGCTCGGCGCCAAGGGCGCAGGGGTCGGCCTCGCAGGTCTCGATCCCGTCGGTCACCAGGATGACCGTGGCCTTTTCCTCGGTCGAGCGCAGCGCATCGGCCGCGATCCGCACCGCCTCGGTCAGGGGCGTCTTGCCCTGGAACCGCGTGCGGTTGGCGAAGTCGACGATCGCCGGGCCGGTGCCGGGCGCGGCCTCGACCGCCACCTCGATGTCGCCGCAGTCGCCGCGCGTGCGATGGCCATAGACCACCAGGCCAAGCTCGGACTCGGCCGGAACGCCGGCCAGGACCTCGCCCAGCACCTCGCGGGCGATCTCGACCTTGGTGCGCCCCTCGATCTGCCCCCACATCGACCCCGAAGCGTCCAGCACGATCATCGTGCGACCTTCGGCCCGTGCTGCGGGGGGCGCGAGGATGGCCCCCGACACCAGCGCCACCAGAATGGCAACGACACGCAGCATGAGGCACCTCCCGGCAGGCCTGAACCGGCCATGACGCTACCACGGCCGGACGCTTCTCACAGCGGATTCTTCCGGGTTGCCGGCTGGTACCCAATGGCGCCGCCTGTCACCCCTTTCGGTGGACGCTTCAGGCAGTCGGCTCGGCCTGGGGACATCAGGCGCTGCTGGGCTCCCCACCCCCGGCACTCGGCGCCGGACACGAGCGGGAGGGCCGTTTGGGCGCCCCGGGGGCGCGGGCGGGGCGTCGGTTCACCCTCGGGCGAGCCGCGCCTCCGCCCGCCGCGTGTCCCGTCCCCGGCGGGCACGCGGACCCGTGGCCACGCGCAGCATCCGCGACCGCGACCAGAGCGCCTCGGGGCGCCGGGCGCTGGGCTCCGTTGCCCGGCTCCAGCCCTCGACGACCGCGCCATAGAGCACCTGCGCCTCGGCCGCAGCACCACGGCGGCCGACCAGATCGGCCAGCATATGGCGCGCCGCCAGCAAAAGCCGGTCCGAGGCGCCAAGCCCGGCCTGGCGCTCCATCGCGTCCAGAAGATCGCGAACCTGCCGTTCGGCCTCGTCGAGGCGACCCTGCGCTGCCACCTGCCAGACCAGGTTGTGCCGCACCGTCAGCGTGTCGCGGTGAAGCGCGCCGAAGGCGGGATCGGCATCCATCTCGCGCGCGATGGCGTCGAAGGCGCGTTCGGCCTCGGCGTGGCGCCCGCGGCAGCCTTCGGCCCAGGCGGCGTTCGCGCGGATGCGCAGCGCGCGCGGCCCGCGGGCGGCCTGCCGGCCGACCTGCCCCAGCCGCAGGCGGCGCACACCCTCGGCGCTGCTGTCGCCCGCCACGCCGGCCCGTGCGGCCAGTGCCACGACCGTCGACCGGCCCGCCAGTTCGGCCGCGGGGGACTCCGGCGCAGCGGCTTCGGCCGGAGCCTCGACCCGTGCACCGGCCGCCGGGTCCGCGCTGTCGCCCTCTGCCAGCGCCCCGAGCGCGGCATCGCGCAGCTCGTCCAGCTCCCAGCCTGAAAGCCTCAGCACGGCCCCCGTGCGATAGGCGCTGTCGCGGGGCAGCCCGCCTGCGCCGGTGCGCGCGGCCAGGATCGGCCCCAGCCGCGCGACGCGCCAGGCCAGGAGGTCGGCCTCGGCGAAGCGGTCGAACACGCGATCGCGCATCGCCTCGTCGATCGTCTGAAGCATCGTCTCGGCGCCGCAGGCCCCCGCGGCCACGGCGCCGCTGGCCCAGCGCCGGGCGGCGACGAGGTCTGCCGCCGTGGTCGCTCCGGCAAGCGCGTTCTCGGCCATAAGCCCGTAGGCTTCGGCCAGGACGGGGCGCATCTCGTCGAGCCAGCCGGTCGGAAGCTCGGCCTCGGGGACGGGATGGCCGCCGTCGAGCGCCTGTGCAAGTTCGGCAACGAAAGCCTCTCCCATCCGTCGGGCCTCGGCACGGCGCCGCGCCTCGACCTCGGCCGCGGCAGCGTCCACGCGCAGTTCCAGACGGGCCGCGCCCTCGCGGCTGATCCGCCGCATGCGCCGCGCCCGCGCGACAATCCGCAGCACCGCCCAGAGCAGGACCGCCGCCCCCGCCGCCAACGCCCAGGGCGTCCCCGGCCAGTCGGCGCCGGGCGCGAGCCCCAAGGCCTCGCCAAGCCGCACAAAGATGTCGCCGGACCACATTCCGACCAGCCCCGAAGCCCAACCTGCCATGCCGTCCACAATACCCCCCCGGACGCGTCTCGTTCCCGGCCGCTCAATTCGGCCACGTCCGCGCCACAAAGAAACCATATTCCGCCAAGTCCCTGCGGAGAAAGCTGAAAATCCCCCAAGGGCCACACCCGCCGGGCGAGAGCGTTCGGAGTTCCGGAACGGTCAGGGGGTGCAGGGTGCCTTTGTTGACGCCGGGGCGACCGCGGATCATTGCACCCGCCAGAGCCTCGCCACGGCCTTGCCTAGACCCAGGGGGCCTTGCGACGTTCGAAGAAGGCCGCGATTCCCTCGGCCGCCTCGGGGCTTTCCCAGCGGCGCACGAGCGCCTCGATCGTGTCGGCGATCACCGCCTCGTCGATCCGGGGGCCAAGCCGGCCGACCAGCGCCTTGGCTTCGGCCACCGCCCCGGGCGCGCAGGCCAGATAGGGCGCGACCTCGGCCTCGACCGCGGTATCGAGATCGGCGGCGGGGACCGCCCGGGCCAGCAGGCCCAGCGCAGCCGCCTCGGCCGCGGCGAAGCGCCGCCCCGAGAAGAACACCCGCCGCGCCCGGGCCGCGCCCATCCGGGCAACGACGTAGGGGCCGATGGTGGCCGGGATCAGCCCCAGCCGCGTCTCGGTCAGGCCGAACTGCGCGGTTTCGGCCCCGATCGCCACGTCGGCAACCGACAGCATCCCGACCCCGCCCCCGTAGGCCTGCCCGTTCACCCGCGCAATCAGCGGCTTCGGCAGGTCGTTCAGTGCGCCCAGCATGCGGGCCAGCGCGGTCGCCTCGCGCGCCCGCGTCGCGGCATCTGCCGCCATCTGCGCCTTCATCCAGCCAAGGTCGCCGCCGGCACAGAAGCTCTCGCCTGCGCCGGTCAGCACCACGACCCGCACGGCCGGGTCGCGCCCGAGCCGCCCCGCCGCCGCGGTCAGAGCCTCGATCAGCCCGGCATCGAGCGCGTTGTGCTTCTCGGGTCGGTCGAGCGTCAGCATCGCCACGCCCCGCCCGTCGGTCTCGATCCTCAGCACCATCCTCACCCCCCCCGCATCGCCTGCGCCATCGCCGCCGCCCGCGCCAGCACCGTCCGGTCGAGCCCGGTTTGCCAGCCGGCGGCCTCCAGATAGCCGACGACCGCCTCGGTCGCGACGTTCCCCGCCGCCCCCGGCGCATAGGGGCAGCCGCCAAGCCCACCCACGGCCGCATCGAAGACCCTGAGCCCCGCGGCAAGCGACACGCCGATATTGGCCAGCGCCCGGCCGCCCGTGTCGTGGTAGTGCCCGGCAAGGCGTGCAGGCGGCACCGCCTGGACGACCGCGTCCAGCATCCGTCCAATGCTGTCGGGGGTGCCCGCGCCGATCGTGTCGCCGAGGCTGATCTCGTAGCAGCCCATTGCAGCCAGCGCGGCGGCGACCTCGGCGACGCGGCCGGGCGGCGTCGGGCCGTCGTAGGGGCAGACCGCCACGCAGGAGACATAGCCCCTGACCGGCAGTCCCGCCGCAGCGGCCGCCGCGGCCACCGGACGGAACCGGTCGAGGCTTTCGGCGACCGAGCAGTTGATGTTGGCCCTGCTGAACCCCTCGGAGGCCGAGCCGAAGATCGCGACCTCGTCGGCACCGGCCGCCAGGGCGCGTGCGAGCCCCTGCATGTTCGGCACAAGCGCGGCGTAGCGCAC
>JALORM010000070.1 GCA_025458985.1 Paracoccaceae bacterium
GGTCAGATCGCCCGCAATGAGCGCCCGGTAACAGTCCTTTTGCCGCGCCTCGGCCAGCATCTCGGGCGAGATGTCGGTCCCGTCCACCGGGCCGATCCCGCGGGCCGCAAGGCGCTGCCCGACAAGTCCTGTGCCGGCGCCCAGGTCCAGGACCGGCCCAGCCCCGTCCCGCGCCGCGTAGGCGGCCGCCACCGCTTCGGGCAGGCGGTATCCGCGGCGGCGGGCAAAGCCTTCGTCGTAGGTCGGCGCCCAGTCGGCATAGAGCCTCCTGCTGTCGTCGGGGGTGCCGAGCGCATAGGCGTCATGCAGGTCGGGGCGCCGGGGGGCCATGCCGCTATCCTGCGCCCGTCGCCTCCGTGGTCAAGGCCTTGCGCCGGCGAAGCCCGGCCGGGATAGTCCGCGGGAACGCGAAAGCCCCCGGAGGCCACCCATGGCAAGGCAAGTCCCGTCGAGAATGGCGGCCCGCGGCAGGCGGGTACCATGCCGGAGCAAGGCGTGATGCCGGTCCTCTTGTCGATCGGGCACGGCTATTCCGCCGCGGCCCTGGGCCTTGTTCTGCGCGACCGGGGCTGGCGCGTGATCGGCACCACGCGGTCAGCCGCAAAGGCAGCGGCCCTGGAGGCCGCGGGCATCGAGGCGCGGGTCTG
Organism: Paracoccaceae bacterium; assembly: GCA_025458985.1. GTDB lineage: Bacteria > Pseudomonadota > Alphaproteobacteria > Rhodobacterales > Rhodobacteraceae > JALORM01. The sequence continues at coordinate 648 of JALORM010000070.1, forward strand.
GCCGGGATCGGACCTGACCGCCGATCTGGCCGCAGCCACGCATCTGCTGAGTTCGGTGGCGCCCGGCCCGTCGGGCGACCCGGTCGTGACGCAGCTCGGCGCGGCCATTGCGTCAGCTGCCCCGCACATCGCCTGGGCCGGCTACCTGTCGACGACCGGGGTCTATGGCGATCATGCGGGCGGATGGGTCGACGAATCGACGCCCCTCACGCCCTCCACCCGCCGCGGACAGGCGCGGGTCGAAGCCGAAGCGGCCTGGCGGTCACTGGCCGATCGATCCGGCCTGCCGCTCCACATCTTCCGGCTCGCGGGCATATACGGGCCCGGACGCGGCCCGTTCGAGAAGGTCCGCGACGGCACCGCGCGGCGCATCGTCAAGCCGGGCCAGGTCTTCAGCCGCATCCATGTCGACGACATCGCGCAGGTGCTGGCCGCGTCGATCGCCCGGCCCAACCCCGGCGCGGTCTACAACCTCTGCGACGACGATCCCGCCCCGCCCGAGGACGTGCTGGCCCATGCCGCGCACCTGCTCGGCCTGCCGCCGCCGCCCGAAGTGCCCTACGACGAGGCCGAGATGTCCGAGATGGCGCGCAGCTTCTACGCCGAGTCCAAGCGCGTGCGGAACGACCGGATCAAGCAAGACCTCGGCGTCCGACTGCGCCATCCTGACTACCGCGCGGGTCTCGCGGCCATCCTTGCCGGGGAAGGCGCCGCCTGACGCTCAGCGCCGCTGCATCTCGCGCTGGATCGAGAACAGCGAAGGCGGATAGCTTGCCCCGGTCTGCAGGCCGTCCAGCACCACCGTCGTCTGGTAGCCGGTCTCGTCGGTCACGACCCACTGGCGCAGCGCCACGGGCGAGGCCGAGAAGTAGAGCTTGATGGTGCCATACTCGGGGTGCTCGGGGTCCTGGGCGGTGACGGTGGTCATGCCCTGCTCTTCGCCGTGGGCCACCACCATGCGCGCGCGGCCGAGGTCGATGTCCCGGCCAAGGATCAGGTTCAGGGGCGTGCGCCTCAGCGGGTACTGCTCGGGCGGCTGGTTCGACTTGGCGTCGAAGACCGCCACCTGCCCGGCCGAGGCCAGAACCAGCGCCTCGTTCGGAGCTGCGTATTCGAACCGCATCCTGTTTGGCCGGTGGATGAACACCCGGCCCGTCGACCGGCTGCCGTCGGCGTTGATCTGGGTGAAGGTCGACTCTGCCGTCTGGATTGCGTTGAGGTACTGCGACACCTCGGACAGCGACAGCGGCGCCGCAAAGGCGGGCGCCCCGACGATGGCAAGCGCCAGAGGCGCAAGAAGCAGGCTGCGGCGTAGCGGGTCCATGGCGATGTCCTCATCCGGTCGGTGTGGCGCTCTACGCCCTTTCAGATGGGATAGGCAACGCCGAACCCCAAGCGCTATGCGATAACACGCCGTCTTGAGGCTGGTGCGCGATGCACGGCGCCTATTGCTCGGGTACCAGGATCTCGCGCTTGCCGACGTGGTTGGCCTGGCCGACGATCCCCTGTTCCTCCATCTGCTCCACCAGGCGCGCCGCCTTGTTGTAGCCGATGCCGAGCTTGCGCTGGATGTACGAGGTCGAGACCTTGCGGTCCTTCAGCACCACCGCCACCGCCTGGTCGTAGAGCTGATCGTCCCCGCCGTCGCCGCTGCCGAGGCCCAGCACCAGGTCGATGTCGTCGGCCCTGTCGTCGTCCGGCCCCTCGACCACGCTGCCCACGTATTCCGGCGGGCCGTAGGACTTCAGGTGGGTGACGATCTCCTCGACCTCCTCGTCGCTGACGAAGGGGCCATGGACGCGGCTGATCCGGCCGCCGCCAGCCATGTAGAGCATGTCGCCCTGGCCCAGAAGCTGCTCGGCCCCCATCTCGCCGAGGATCGTGCGGCTGTCGATCTTGGAGGTGACCTGGAAGCTGATCCGGGTGGGGAAGTTCGCCTTGATCGTGCCGGTGATGACATCGACCGACGGGCGCTGCGTCGCCATGATGAGGTGGATGCCGGAGGCGCGCGCCATCTGGGCGAGGCGCTGGATGCAGGCCTCGATCTCTTTCCCGGCCACCATCATCAGGTCGGCCATCTCGTCGACGATGACGACGATGTAGGGCAGCTTGACGGGGGTGATCTCCTCGGTCTCGAAGACCGGATCGCCGGTCTCGTCGTCGAACCCGGTCTGCACGGTGCGGCTGAAGGTCTCGCCGCGGGCCAGGGCATCGGCGACGCGGCCGTTGTAGCCCTCGATGTTGCGGACCCCCATCTTCGACATCTTGCGATAGCGTTCCTCCATCTCGCCCACGACCCACTTCAGCGCGACGACGGCCTTCTTGGGGTCGGTGACGACGGGGGACAGCAGATGCGGGATGCCGTCGTAGACGGACAGTTCCAGCATCTTGGGATCGATCATGATCAGACGGCAGTCCTCGGGCGACAGCTTGTAGAGCAGCGACAGGATCATCGTGTTGATCGCCACCGACTTGCCCGACCCGGTGGTCCCCGCGATCAGGAGGTGGGGCATCTTGGCGAGGTTCGCCACCACCGCCTCGCCGCCGATGTCCTTGCCCAGCGCCAGCGGCAGCTTCTGCTGGCCATCGCCATAGTCGCGCGCCGAAAGGATCTCGCGCAGCACCACCTTCTCGCGATGGGCATTGGGCAGTTCGATCCCGATGACCGACCGGCCGGGCACGGTCGAGACGCGCGCCGACAGCGCCGACATGCTGCGCGCGATGTCGTCGGCCAGGCCGATGACGCGGCTGGCCTTCACACCCGGGGCGGGTTCCAGTTCGTACATCGTGACGACGGGGCCGGGGCGGACGCTGACGATCTCGCCCTTCACGCCGTAGTCGTCGAGCACGGTTTCAAGCATCCGCGCGTTTTCCTCCAGCGCCTCGTTGGACAGGTGATGGCGCTTGATCTCGGTGGGGCTGGCCAGAAGCGACAGGGGCGGCGGGGCGTAGGCTTCGGGGGCCGCGTCGAACGGCAGCGCCGGCTGACGCTCGGCCTGGGCGCGCGCCGAGGGCTGGGCAGGCTTGGCCGGGGTCTGGACCACCGGCTTGGCGGCATAGACCGACGGATCGGCGGCGGGGCGCGGCTCGGCGGGGCGCGCTTCGGCCTGCGGCGGGCGCTGGGCCTCGAACGCCGCAAAAAGCCGATCCTCGTGCTCTTCCGGGGTCGGGTCCACGGCGCGGGCCTGCACGGCATCGCGGTGGGCGGCGGTCAGAGGCGGCTCGACCCGGCGGACGGGGTCGATCTCGGCGGGGCGCACCGGCTTGCCCATCGAGGCGCGCGTCTGGATGGCGCTCGCGATCCGCGCCCGGATGCGGTCTTCGCTGGGCGCCGCACCGCCAGTGAAATCGATGAAGTCCGGCTCGATCAGTTCGGGCACGGGGACCGGCACCGCCTGCGCGGACGCAAAGCGGCCGACGCCGGGAATCCGGGCAAGAAGTCCCGTCCGCTCGGGACGAGGCGCGGCCATGGCGGGCGAAGCGGCCATCGCAGCGGCGGATGCGGCAGCGGACGCGGGGCCCAGCGCAGGCTCGGGCCGCCCCGGCCGCGCCGACCTCAGGGGTGCGGGGGCGCCGAAGCTCATGCCGCGTTCGGCGCCGGCCGCGCGCCGCTCGGCAATCCGGCCCGCAACCCCGCGGCCCCCGGCCGCAAGCGCGGCTGCCGCCTGTCCTGCCAGGGTAACGAGTTGGGCATAGGCCAGGATCGAGGCCAGCAACAGGTACCGCGCGATGCCCGCCAGCTCCCGCCGGGTAAAGCCCAGCGCGAACAGCATCAGCGCGAGGCCCGCCGCGCCGGAAACCACCGACAGCAGCCGCAGGCTGAACCCGGGGCCGAAGGGAACGATGCCGATCAGGGTGCCGAGAACGGTATCGCCGAAAAGGCCGCCCAGCCCGAAGCTGTGGGTCCAGCCCTCGGGCGGGACATGGGTCGCCGCGAAGACGGCGACCAGCGCCACCGCAATGGGCGCGAAGATCACCCGCGACAGTGCGCGTTCGGCGCCCCGGTGCAGGACGAAGCGCACGCCCCAGGCCAGTGCCAGCGCCGCCAGGCACCAGGCGGCAAACCCCATGATCACCGTCAGCGGCGAGGCGATCGCCGCGCCGATCCGGCCCATCAGGTTCTCGGCTTCCGCGTCCGTCGCCGAAAGCCACGAGGGGTCGTCGGGGGCATAGGAGGCCAGCATCAGGGCAGTGACGACGCCAAGCGTCGCCAGACCGACGCCGACCAGTTCGCGCCCGCGTCGCTCGATCACGGCCTGGGTCTTGCGGTCCAGAAGCGGATCCCGACGTTTCGCCTGGTAGGAAGCCATTCCGTTCGAACCCCTCACTCGCTCAGACACCGGCGCAGCCGCGTCAGGCCGCGCTCGGTATCGGTCTCGGGGGCGACCATCGCCACGCGGATGTAGCCTCGCCCCGGATTGTCGCCCCCGACGTCCCGCCCCAGATAGGCCCCCGGCAGGACCCTGACCCCGGTCTCGCGCCAGAGCTTCAGGGCCGCCGCCTCGCCATCGCCGACCGTCGGCGGGACGGGCAGCCACAGGAAGAATCCCGCCTGCGGCGGCCGGTATCCGGGAAATCCCGCGAAGATCCGGTCGGCCGCCTCGTACTTGCGCACGTAGAGTGCCCGGTTCGCCTCGACATGCGCCTCGTCGGACCAGGCGCGTTCCGCCACGCGCTGCAGCGGCAGCGGCAGCGGCGCGCCGGCATAGCTGCGCAGTTGCCGCATCCGCGCGATGCCGCGCGCGCCCCCGGCGACGAAGCCGGACCTGAGCCCGGGCAGGTTCGACCGCTTGGACAGCGAATGGAAGGCGTAGACGCGCTCGGGGTCCGCGCCCGCGGCGTCGGCAACTTCGAGGATGCCGGGGGGCGGGGTGTCGCGGTAGATCTCGCAATAGCATTCGTCGGCCAGCACCAGGAAGTCGTGGCGCTCGGCCAGGGCCAGCAGGCGGGCAAGGTCATCGCGCGAGGCGACCGTGCCCTGCGGGTTCGCGGGCGAGCAGAGGAACGCCAGCGCCGCCCGGTCGAGCACCTCGCGCGGCAGCGCACCGAAGTCGGGCAGAAATCCGGTGGCTTCGGTCGCGGGCACGTAGACCGGCTCTGCCCCCACGGCCAGCGCGCCGACCGCGTAGACCTGATAGAACGGGTTGGGCAAGAGCACGGTGGGCCGCACCCCGTCCTTCGCCTCGGGGCAGAGCGCGAGGGCTGCGTTGAACAGGCCCTCGCGCGTGCCGTTCAGCGCCATCAGCCGGTCGGGCGGAACCTCGACGCCATAGCGCCGCCCGATCCAGCCCGAGATTGCCGCCAGAAGCTCCGGCGCCCCCTCATTCGGCGGATAGCGGCCGAAGCCCGACGCGGTTTCGGCAATGATCCGGGGCACCCAGTCGGGAAAGGGATGCTTCGGCTCGCCTATGGTCATGTCGACGGGCTCGCCGCCCGGTTCGTGGGCGTCGAGCAGCCTCCGCAGGCGCGGAAAGGCATATTCGGGTAGGTTCGAAAACCGCTCCGGTTGGATCATCTCTGCCTCGGGGCCGGGGTCTTTCGCCCCGATTTGCCCGAAGGATAGCCGCCCGGACCGCGCCGGTCCAGAAAAACGCCGGGGCGTCGCCGGGTTGGCCCGACCACCTGTTGCTTTTTCGACTCGGGGCGCGCGCGCGCGCAGGCGCAGGAGCGAAGGGGTCAGGCCCGCAGGGCCCGTTCGGCCGCCGCGCCGAGGCGGAGCAGGCGCTCCTCGGCGAAGGGGGCGGCCATCAGCATCAGCCCGCAGGACGGCGCGCCCGTGGGCAGCGTCAGCGCGCACAGGCCAAGCAGATTCCCGATGCGGGTGTTGCGCAGGGTCAGCAGATTTTCAGACACGTAGTAGTCGCCGTCGGCCATCAGGCGGGCCGCGTCGGGCGGCAGGTTCGGTGCCGTGGGCAGGATCACCGCATCGTACCCAGCCGTCGCCTCGGCATAGGCCCCGCGCAGGGTTCGCAGGCGGCGCCAGGCCGCCACGTAGTCGGCGCCGGCGAATCCGGCGCCGCCGCGGAAGCGTTCGAGGATCGGCGGGAACATCCTGTCGGGCGCCGCTTCGATCGTCTCGCGCCAGATGGCGTAGGCCTCGGTCGAAAAGAGGATCGCCGAGAGGTCCAGCGCCGCGGCCACCGGCGGCACCGCGGCCCGGACCAGCGTCGCGCCCGCGGCCTCGATCCGCCGCGCGGCCACGTCGAACGCCGCGGCGGGTGCCTCGCGGATACCGTCGAAGGCGGCGGTCTCGAGTACCAGCAGGGGCACCCCGGAGAGGCTCGCCCCGGCCAGATCGGCGGGCCTGGTTCCCTCGATCAGCGAAAGGGCCAGCGCGGCGTCTTCGACCGTGCGGGTCAGCGGGCCGACCGTGTCGAAGCTTTCGGCAAGTGGCACGATCCCCCTGCCCGACACCCGGCCGAACGTGGTCTTGAGCCCGACAAGGTCGTTCCAGGCGGCCGGGATGCGGACCGAGCCGCCGGTGTCCGACCCGATCGCCGCGGGGGCGAGGCCGAAGGCCACCGAGGCCGCAGCGCCCGAGGAGGACCCCCCCGGAACCGCCGCCGGGTCGTTCACGTTCGGGGCCGTCGCGGTCACCGGGTTGAGCCCAAGCCCCGAGAAGGCAAGTTCCGACAGGTGCGTCTTGCCAAGGCAGACCGCGCCCTGGTGGGTGGCCGTGGCCAGCACCTCGGCATCGGCCTCGGGTCTCCTGCCCGCAAGCAGCGCGCTGCCGCCTTCGGTGGCGATGCCGGCCGTATCGACGTTGTCCTTCCAGGACAGCGGCACCCCGTCGAGCGGATGGCGGCGCTGTCCCGCGCGCGCCCGGTCGGCAGCGGCGCGCGCCTCGGTCCGGGCGCGGTCGGGGCAGACGCGGGCGTAGATGCGCACTGCCTCGGGGTGGTCGGCGATGGCGTCCAGAAACGCTTCGGCCAGGTCGACCGGGTCGACCGCCCCGGCGTCGATCCGGCGGCCGAGCTCTGCCGCACTCAGTCCCCGCCAGTCCGCCATCCGTGCCCCCTCCCGCTGCTGCCCTTTAGGCTAGCGACGCCGGGGCGCATGGACAATCCCGCGCCAGCCGCCATATCTGGACGCGATGACACCCGATTGCGACGTTCTGATCGTGGGCGGAGGGCTGAACGGCCCGGCGCTGGCGCTGGCGCTGGCGCAGGGCGGCCTGCGGCGACCGTGGTCGACGCCCTGCCCCTGCCCGACCGGCGGGATCCGGGCTTCGACGGGCGCAGCTATGCCCTTGCGCTCGCCTCCCAGCGGCTTCTCTCGGCGCTGGGCGTCTGGGGCGCGGTGAAGGCCCACGCGCAACCGATCCTGAAGGTCGTCGCCACGGATGGGCGCGCGGGCGAGGGGCCTGCGCCCTTCTTCCTGCACTTCGACCATGCCGAGATCGAGGAAGGCCCGATGGGCTTCATGGTCGAGGACCGCTTCCTGCGCCGCGCCCTGCTCGACGCCATGGCGGCCGAACCGCGGGTGACGCATCTTGCCGCCTCGGAGGTGGTCGCGCAGGAGGCGGGGCCAGAGGGCGTGACCGTGACACTGGCCTCGGGCCGGATGCTGACGGCCCGGCTGCTCGTCGGTGCCGACGGACGCGCCTCGGGGACCGCCGCGCGCGCCGGGATCCGGCGCACCGGCTGGGGCTATGGCCAGACGGCGCTGGTCTGCGCCATTGCCCACGAGAAGCCCCACGAGGGCACCGCGCACCAGTTCTTCATGCCGCCCGGGCCGCTGGCAATCCTGCCCCTGCCGGGCAACCGCAGCTCGATCGTCTGGAGCGAACGCACCGAGACGGCCGAGGCGATCCAGGCGCTGGACGATGCGGGCTACCTGGCCGCGCTCAGGCCCCGGTTCGGAGACTTCCTGGGCGAGATCGCGCTGGAGGGTGCGCGCTTCACCTATCCGCTGGGCCTGTCGCTTGCCAATGCGCTGGTGGCACCGCGCGTCGCGCTGGTCGGCGATGCCGCGCACGGCATCCACCCGATTGCAGGGCAGGGCCTGAACCTCGGGCTTCGCGACGTGGGCGCACTGGCCGAGGTGCTGACGCTGGCGCGGCGGCGGGGCGAGGAGATCGGGGCGCCGGACGTGCTGGCGCGCTATCAGCGCTGGCGGCGTTTCGACACCGCA